>JANQFM010000372.1 GCA_028277865.1 Acidobacteriota bacterium | reverse complement strand
AAGTCATCCTGACCATGCGCCAGACTGGCGCCGATATGAAGACCAAGTACAAGGAGACGTCACGGGGTGGATTGGCGATAAACGTGATCGAGTGTTGAAGGGCGGGGAAGGTCTCGGCGGCGGTCAGGGGTTCCAGATTCCGGGTTCCAGAGCCCGGAATCCAAACCCAGAAGCCTGGAACCCGGAACCTGGAGCCCAGGTCCGGGCTAGTTGTTGCCTTTCTTGACCTTGAGCAGCTTTTCGCCAGGTGGCGGAGCGGGCTTGACGAAGCGGACGTCGTCTTCTAGCTGAATGGTCAGGGAAGAGCCTTTGACCATTATCACGTCATCGCCGCGCTGAAAAAGGGAGAGCAGGGCTCCGGCCCCTCCGCCGATGGCGGCGCCCACTCCGGCCCCCTTCCAGCTGCCGGTGGCCAGTCCCCCGATCACGCCGCCTGTGGCGCCTCCCTTGGTGGTGCCTTTGGCCACCTCGCCGCCTTGCCCTCCGGCACCCTCCACAGAGCCCTTTTCGTCAATTTTGTCGGTATTGTAGCCTTCTGCTCCTGCCACGACGGCCACGATTTTTCGCGTCACTCCGGAGGGCAGAATGACGGTGTCCCAGTTGAGCTGCAGTCGGCTCTTGCCTTTGACTCGCCCAGCCCGTTCGGAGAAGACCACCTTGCCCAGCACGTAACTGCCGCCTGGGATGATGACCTGGTCATTCATGGTGACCGGGACCGAAACGTGGGCAAAGAACTTGTCGCCGGGGCGGGCCGTTTTACTGTTGATGGTTCGGCCCATGGTGATGAAGATGGTTGTCTTGCGGGGGATGACCACTTCGTCGATCGTGTCGGCGAGCAGGGCGCCCGTAAAAAGAACCGGCAGAATCCACTTCCATTTCATGGTTTCACCTCGGTGTCTGTGTCCGGCCAAGGCGGTTGAAAAGACAGAAGCATTGGCCGCCAAATATCCCAACTGATGCGCCCAAGCCGCGTTTGGATCAATCCCCAGTCAAGCAGCGCACTGTCAGGGTTTCAGCTCGAACTCGAAGAAGATCAGTTCCTGGCTGGACGAAACGTCTTCAACCTCGGGCAGGTACAGCCTCAGGTTTTGCATCTCTTCCTCGCTGGGACGAGGAAAGAATAGCACTCCGTAGTCGGAATCGTGGGGAGCGATGAGCCGTTCCCCGAAGCTCTTGTGCTCAAAGTCTTCGTACATATCCCTGTGGCGGTTGCGCATTCGCCCGATCATCACCCCGGGATGAGTGCCGTAGCTGGAGAGAGGCTTTCTGAGCACGGTCCTCAGAAAAGCCTCGCCCATGGGCATGGCCGGTACGTTGGTGCCGTCGTTGAGAACCAGGAAAACAGTGCGGTCCTGCACGTGGATGGGAAAGCTGTTGTTGTTCTCGATCACCACCAAGATCGGGAGGACTTTCTTTTCATAGATCTTCTTGGAATCAAACAGCGTCAGCACCGCCTCTTCGGAGATGGCTGCAAAGGCGCCGATCACGATGTTCTGGAAGTCCTGGTGGGCCGCATACTCCGCCGCCCGCCGCGGCTCCAGAGGCTTGATCTTGTACTTGGCCATCAAGATTGCGCCACACAAGGTGAATACCAGCGCCAAGAAAATCTTCCAACCATGACGATTCATAGTGAGGTCAGTTTATCCAATCCGGCTTCGTAAAACAATTCAGGAGAGGAGGAGATTCACGCAAAGGCGCAGAGCCGAAGGCGAAGGCATTGGACTTTGGACCTCCTTCCTTCTCCCGCATTACCTTCCAGGCGATTGTTGAGCCAGGGTCCGCAGGGTGTCCGCGATGAGGAAAGTCAAGAAGTCCAGCTGCTGTTCCAGTTCGGAAAGCTTTCGGGAAATATATTGAGGATCGCTCTGCTTGCGGGATCTGAGCAAATCGAGGTAGGACCGGAATTGGCCGACGCGCTCATCCCATTGCGTGGCCAAGTCCAACGGGATCCACTTGCCTTCGACCAGAATCAATTCGATGATCTTCTCGTCGGACGAAGAAGGCGCCTCTTCCGAAGTCACTCGCAGCCGGGCGCGATCCTCGGACTGCTCGATCAGTTTCACCTTTTGACGCGACCAGGAAACCGGCACGGACGGATCCCGCAATGCGCGCCCCAGATTCGCCTCTTGAAGGCTTGCGAGGATTCTGGCGATCGTGGCTTGCTGAAACTGCTCGTAAGAGCCGAGCCCTAGTTGAGAGGGGATGTCGATCAGGCTTTGAGCCAAAAGACCCACCTGGGGCGAAAGCTGGTCATCGGTCAGAGCCTGCATCTGGTCAGCCACTCGATCTCCAAAAGAGATCAACAGTTGCCGAGCCTGTTCGAATTCCGGCTGATTGGTGAGCTCGCGGGCTTCATCCAAGAAAGAATTGAGGTCGCGGTCATAGGAGGCGGGGACCAACCTCTCGTAGAAACCGACCAGATCTCCCCGGTAAAGGGCCTCCATGGCCGCTCGGTATTCCTCTTCCGGATTCCCGGTGCCGCCTGCGCAGTAGGCATTCAGTCCCTGCAACAGGACAAGCGGCAGAACAAGATTGGACGGCCTTCTGTTCATGGCGCCTCTTCTTCAGTTCGGGAGGCCGTGGATCTGGCCGAAGTGGTGCCGCATGCCTGCTCGTAAGGGCAATGCCGGCAGCCGTTTCCGCAACAGTATCCCCGTCGCAGCAGATAGCCCTCCGTCAGCACGAACAGGCCGTCATCCAGGTAGTAGTCATAACCTTCGATCAGGTCGCCGCCGTCGTTTGCCATGGCACGGATCCAGGTTAGCATAGCCCGAACGGAGCCTGTCGATGCCGGTAGGTTTCAAACCAAAAACCCGCCAGCCCCGTCAGTTAAGATGAAGATGGGCAAAGGGCTGGCAGCCGTGCCAACCTGCCGGAAACCCGAAAGCGGGCAGCATGACGATGAAGGCCATGATTTTGCACAAGCAAGGGCAGCCTTTGGCCTTCTCGGAAAAGGATGTCCCTGAGCCGAAGGCCGGCCAGGCGCTCTTGCGCGTGGGCGCTTGTGCGGTGTGCCGAACCGACCTGCACGTCTTGGACGGCGACCTCAAAGAGCCCAAGCTGCCTCTGGTGTTGGGGCACGAGATTGTGGGCCGGGTCGAGGCTCTGGGCAAGGATGCCCGAGGCCTAAAAGTGGGCCAGAGGGTGGGCGTGCCCTGGCTGGGCTGGTGT
>JANQFM010000340.1 GCA_028277865.1 Acidobacteriota bacterium | reverse complement strand
AGTTGGCAGTTGGCAGTTGGCAGTTGGCAGTTGGCAGTTGGCAGTTGGCAGTTGGCAGTTGGCAGTTGGCAGTTGGCAGTTGGCAGTCAAGAAGATAATGCAGAACCGGTGACTCAGGGCGTTTTGCAGTTCGGGCAAGGAACCCCTGACTCCGGCCTGGAACCCGGAACCTGGAACCCGGAACCCTCCTATCTGACTTTGTCACGCAGAGGCGCAGAGACGCGAGAGGGGAAGGAAGCGGACCATTGGACTCAGGATCCCTTCCGCTATTCTTCTTGATTCTTGTCTCCTTCTGTTTGACCTTGGACTTTGGACTTTGGACCTTGGACTTTGAATTCGGACCCTGCTAGACAGGACGCAGGCGGGCATAGCTTTGGATGAGCTTCTTGATGCCCAGGCCCGGGAACTGAACGGTCACCTTGGAGTCCTTGCCCATATCCTGGACGTGCAGCACGCGTCCCCGGCCATACTTGGGATGCTCGACGGTTCCTCCTTTGACGATCTGGCCCGGCTGGGCGCCCGGCTTGGAGGTGCGGGGCAGATTGTCGAGGAATTGCTGCACGCTTTTCTTGCTGTTGCGGGTGATGCCTGCAAAAGCCTTGGGCTGAGGCCGACGCTGGACGACAGGCGGCTCGTTCCAGGAAGGCAGAAATGAGGAGTCGCGCCTGTGATCCGATCCGGGCGACCATGAGGGTGAGTGGACCGCTTCGACCAACTCGGTCGGAAGCTCGTTCAGAAAGCGGCTGGGCTGGTTGGATTCGTGGGAGTCGCGGCCGAAAAAGCGCCGCATCCGCGAATAGCTGAGGTGGATCTTGCGTTGGGCACGGGTCAGGCCCACATAGCAAAGCCGCCGTTCCTCTTCGACATCGTTTTCCTGAATGGCGCGCTGGTGAGGGAAAAGGCCTTCCTCGCAGCCCACCAAGAAGATGGTGCTGAACTCCAGCCCCTTTGCATTGTGAAGCGTCATGAGGGTCACGGCAGCTTTAGCGTCGTATTCGTCCGTGTCCGCACGCAGGGCCGCCTCGTCCAGGAAGGACTGCATGGTGGCGCCACGCTGCGAGGCCTCTCGCGCCACATTGATCAATTCGTCCAGGTTGAGCAGGCGGTTGTCGGCTTCCTCCGTCCCTTCCTCGCGCAGAGCTGTCCGATAGCCGCTGGATTCCAGGATTTTGTCCAGGCAGAGGTGGAAAGCCAGGTCGAGGTGCGATTCGCATTCGTCCATCAGTTCCGAAAACCGCTGCAATGCTTTGTGGGCGCGACCCGGCAAGAGGTGCTCGCGCAGAGCCAGGCTGAGGGCCTCGCCCAGGTTGAGATCTCTTCGCGAGGCGATTTTTTGCAGGCGTTCCAAGGTGGTGCGCCCGATGCCTCGGGCCGGCTCATTGACGATGCGCAGAAAAGAGACATTGTCAGAGCGATTGATGGCAAGACGCAGGTAGGCCAGGGCGTCCTTGACTTCTTTGCGCGAGTAAAAGCTCACTCCGCCCACCAATCGGTAGGGGATTCGCCGCTGGCGCAAAGCCTCTTCGAATTCGCGCGACATGAAGTTGGTGCGGTACAGGACGGCCAGGTGCTCTTCGCCCCAGCCCAGGCACTCTTCAATCTTGTCGCAGACCCATCCGGCCTCGTTTTTGGCGCTGGGCGCTACGAAAAGTTCGATCTTCCGGCCGCCCTTGGATTCGGTCCAGAGGGTCTTGCCTTTGCGCGAGAGGTTGTTGGCGACCACCGCGCCGGCGGCGTCCAAGATGACCTGCGTGGACCGGTAGTTCTGCTCCAGCTTGATCAGGCGGGTGCCGGGGTAGTCTTTTTCAAAGCGCAGGATGTTGTTGATGTCGGCGCCCCGGAATCCGTAGATCGACTGGTCCTCGTCGCCCACGGCGCAGACGTTGCTGTGCAGTTCGGTCAAGTTGCGGATCAGGTCGTATTGCGGCTTGTTGGTATCCTGGTACTCGTCGATGAGCAAAAAGCGGAACCAGTCGCTGTAGCGGAACCGAACGTCCTCATGCTGCCTGAGGAGCTTGACGGTGAGCAGGATCAGGTCGTCGAAATCGACGGCGTTGCTGGCCTGCATGTAGCGCTGGTAATGATCGAAGACTCGGGCGATGTCTTCGTCGTCCATGCTGCGTGCATTCTTGAGGAACTCCCTCGGACCCCACCCCTGGTTCTTGGCGCGGCTGATGACCGATCGGACCATCCGGGCGGGAAGCTCCTTGTCCTTGAGGCCCATTTCCCGATAGATCGTCCGGTAGACGCGCTTCTGGTCGTCGGTGTCGCAGATGGTGAAGTCGGCCCTGTAGCCGACCCGCTGCGCGTAGCGGCGCAGCACCCGAACAGCGAAGGAGTGAAAGGTGCAGACCAGCGGAGACGCTTGAAGAGGAGGAAGCAGCGAGATGACCCGGCCTTTCATTTCCTCGGCCGCCTTGTTGGTGAAAGTGACGGCCAGGATGCGGCCTGCCAGAGCCGGATCCTGCTGGATCAGGTGAGCGATACGGTAGGTGATGGTGCGCGTTTTGCCGCTTCCGGCGCCGGCCAAAATGAGCATCGGGCCTTCGCGGTGGGTGACGGCCTGGCGCTGGGGCTCATTGAGGTCGCTGAGCAGGTCGGCGTGGCTCATTGTGCCAGAATACAAAGTCCGAAGTCCAAGGTCCAATGTCCAAGGTCAGGGGGAGGAAGCAGGCAAAAAGTAGTTTCGGGAAGTCGACGTTCGTCAGATTTTAAGTTCTTCGGACTTTGGGCCTTGGACCTCGGACTCCGCTTGCCCTACTCGCTGCTCACCGCCCTTTCGATGAACTCGTCCATGCCGGCTACAGAGCCGTTGTGGCCTGCCCTGTAGAGCTCTTCCAGGTGCTTGAAGCACTGCTTGGCGTGCTCGCCGGTGCCCCGCTTGTGGCCTCGTGCAAAGGCTTGCATGGCCTCGGGTTCGATCTTGTTGAGGCGCCAGTAGCTCAAGCCGATCTTGTAGTAGCACTCGCCGACCAATGCCTTGTTGCTGGTGGTGCGCAGCACTTTTTGATAGTTGCGAATGGCCGAATTCCAATTCTCGCGCTGAAAGTCGTTGTTGCCCTTCACGGCGTAGGCCAAAGTCGTGTTCTTGGAGACGTAGTCCTTGGTGGTGGCATCCTGCGGGTCCGCTTCGGCCAATCCTGCAAGGGCCTTGTCGGCATAGGCCGAGGCCGTTCCGAAGTCCTGCTTGGAGGAGTAGTGCTTCATCAGCTCCACGTTGACCGGGTAGCATTTCTTGGGCGAAAAGTACTGGCAGGCGTCATCGCCGTACTGGATGATCCGCTTCGTATCGCCGGTCTGAACGGCTGAGAAGGCCAGGATGTAGGCGAGGGTTTTCTTGGTGTCGTCATCGGCGGACCCATAGAGCCTTTCGCCCTGGGCGATCGCCAGTTCCTGCTGGCCTTTCTGGAAATAGATGTAGGCGGTGAAGTAAAGGCCGAGCGGGTCATCCGGCCTGATGGCCAACCACTTCTTGGTCAGCTGCAGAGTCAGATCCAGCTTTTGCTGTGAGAACTGTTCCTGCAGCATTCTTCGGTAATCCGCGTCCACGTATGGGATCAAGGTGGATTGGGGGAATTTTCCGATGAAGTCGATAAAGGCATCAGCCCTCTTGCTCAGGTCAGGGATCTTCTTAGCCTCGTCATAAGCGGCGTACTCGATGCGGTACTGATCTTGGTCCTGAGCCACCAGCACTTGGCCGCAGAGAGCTGCAGCCAGTGTCAAAACGATGATTTGCCTGAATTCCTTCCTCATCATTTCTCCAAGCTCCTCCATGTTGTCAATCCGGGCCTCCGGACCCGTCAGGGCAAGTCGTCTCTTGGTGGCCCCTTTTGTCTTCTAGATGCCCGAATAACCGCGAAGTTACCACAGACGCCGAATATCTTCAATCCGTAATTCGACCGCAGCTAAAGCAATTTCCAGCCAAGCCGCCTTCGACTTTCCCCGCCTCCCGCTTGCCGGTCTCCGGTTTCCGGTCTGCGGTCTCCCGACCCGTGCCCGGTGCGCAAGGCACTGCCAAGGGAGAATTAGTGGGGCTTATCCAGCCGCCCCCTCCATTTCCGTGCCTCACTTCCCCACCAGCAGCAGGTCGGTCTGGCGCCCGTCGATGTACCAGACCTTTTGGCCGTCGAAGAACGCATCCTCTTCCAGCATGATGCGGACTTTTTTGCCTCCCCATTCGGGGACCGGGACAGAGGCGTTGAGTTCGATGGAAAAGGCGGTTTCGGCGAAGAGCGGATAGTCGCCCGTGCCCGGGACGCCTCCCTGCTTGTCCCACATCCCGATGGCAGGCCCGGCGCCGTGGCCGTGAAAGCCGATGGGATGGGTGTAAATGACGGCTTCGATCCCTTCCTGGCGGGCCTGCATCAGGGCTGCCGCCAGGATCTGGTTGCCGGTCAGCCCAATTCGGAACTGAGAGGTCAGGATGTCCTGCAGGCGGTTGCCGACCCGCAACGCCTTGCGCAGCCCTTCCGGCGCCTGGCTCTCACCGGGGCGCAGCACATAGGCGTGCTGCTGAGTATCGGTGTTGAGGCCCAAGTAGGTGATTCCGAAGTCAACGTGTATCAGGTCGCCGGCACGAATCAGCTGCTGCGCAGGGCGCGAGGAGAAGGATCCGGAGTGCTCCTCAGGGCGGCTGTCCTGGACAGAGACCGAGGGGTGGAACCAGGTGGTCAGCTTGAGTTCACGGATGCGTTCGCGGTACCACCACTGGACGTCGGCCGTGGTGGTCACGCCGGGCTGGATGACCTGATCGGAGAGCCCTTCGGCGATGATGCGGTGGGCAATCCGGCAGATGGCCGGGTAAACCTCCATCTCCTCGGCGATGCGCCGTTCCAGCCAACCCACGTTGAGGCGCTCGGCCGAGACCACGCGCCGGCGGTATTCTTCGGGCAGCGCCTTGATCAAGGCGCTGTACTCGGTCTCGCTCAAGCCGTCCGCCAAGCCGAATGTCCGGGAGCGGGAAAGGGCGATCTTGGCGGGATTGCGCTCTGCAATCAATTGGGACAACCGCTTGAATTGGTCGGGCTCCTTCTCAGGATCCCAAACGCCTTCAAACAGCTCCCCAACGTTGTAGCGCGACACAGCCAGCCGTTCCACCTGCTTTGCGGGCCCGGGGTCGTAAAACATCAAGACAGTCCGGCGCCGGGCCGAAATCCAGGTGGCGGGAGACATGGTGCGAAAGAGGGGATCCTCATTGTATTCGCGGCACAGGATCAGCCACAAGTCGATCCCCTCGCGGCGCATCAGCTCGGGGACCAGCCGCTGCAAACGCAGCTGAGTCCACTGGTCACGCACCTCGGCACGCTGGCGCATGCTCAGGATTCGCGGCATCTTGGATTGAGCGGCGAGTGGAGGCTGGAGGGAAGGCTGGAGGCTGTAGGCCGCAGGCTGCGGCGTCAAGAGGGCCCACAGTGCAAGGGCTAGCTGTATTCTCATGGGGACTATGATGCGCTATCGGTGCCTGGGAAGAAAGGGGGAGGGTTCAAATCAAGGCGGGAGAGCGGGATCGGAGGATGCAGCCGGGACTTGCCTGGAGATCCCGGCTGCATGGGCAAAGCCTGGACTCAAAGGGTTGCCCGTCAGTTGTTGCCGTTAAACCCTTCCAAGTGCTGCCTGTTCGCAGTCAGCAGGTTCTCCGGATGACGGGTGGCGCGTTCGTCAAGGCTGGGGATGAGGATCGAGATGGTGCGGGGGGTGATGTCCTCGTGGTCGACTGATGCGCCCAATCCCAGGCCGCCTGCCCCGCTGGCAGCCAGATGGACGGGTACGAGCAGGGGATCCTCGGCAGGAACCGTCGAGACGCCCGATCCGTGCGCCTCCAACACCCCGACATCATCGTTTTTGTCCAATCCCACGAAGAGGTGGCGCTCAAAGGCGTCACGGCTCGAGTAGGTGTAGACGGCCTTGACTGTGAAGTGATTGCCGGTGCTGAAGAGGTGCAGCACGGCGTCCACGAATTGCCCTGGCTGAGTGGTGGGGGGAAAGGCCGGGGAAAGCTCAGCACAGCCGACTTCCAGGGTGCCGAAAAGAGGAAGGCTCACCGAACCCAGGAAAATAAACGGGAAACTCGGGTAATCCGTCAGGCTAATGTAGGCATAAAAGGTCTGGGACTGGAGAGTCGAATTGGTGATGTTGAGAGAGGTGGCGTAATTTCCCGGCTTGAAGTTTTCCCAGTGGTGGGGAAAAGGATTTCTGTCGTTCAGCAACGGAACCTGCCCGGGATTGAAACCGCAGGTGAGCTTGGCCTGGTAAAGGCGGGTCAGATGCGTCTGCGCCTGGGCAGAGGCGAAGCTGGCTGCGAATGCGATGACAAGCATCGCTGCCAGGGGCGCCGATCGAACTCCGAAAAACCGGGAGTTGTGCAACAACATTTCAGCCTCCTTAGCTGGAGGCCAGCTCCCTGGACTCGTCCTACCCTGAATCCAGAGGAGAGGCCTGGTGAATAATTGTTGAATTCGCTACCATTTCCGATTGTCTCAAAATTTTGGGATTATGTCAAGTCGCCTAAGAAAATTGCAATTTGGAGCCAGTCCCAGTGACATGCCGGCAGGATAGCGTCTAAAATGAAGGCGCCATGATCCTCCTCAAGGTCTCCTACCGGGTTCGCGCCCACCAAGTCGCCCCATTTGAACTGATCTTTCAAAAGGAGATCGTGCCGCTGATCGAGGAGCATCAGCTGACCTTCCGAGGGATATGGAAGTCCCGGGTGGGCGATGTGGGTGAGTTTTTGGAGTTGTGGGAGTTTGAGGATCTGGCCGACTTCGACCGGCGCTGGGGGGCTTTGATGGGGGATGAGAGGCTCTTGAAGATCTTCGAGCGGACGGGGCCGATGGTGGAGGAGGAGAATTTTTCTGTCTTCGAGCCGGCGGGAAAAAGAGGGGATCTCACCCAAAGACGCAAAGTCGCACAGGGAGAACGCTGAGAAAGAGTTTCCAGATGAGTTTGGACGGGTTTCATGAGGCGGTTTCGGCTTGGTTTCAGGAAAAGCTGGGAGAGCCGACTGAGCCGCAATTGCAGGGGTGGCCGAAGATTCGGGGCGGAGGGAATGTCCTGATCGCGGCGCCGACAGGGTCGGGCAAGACGCTGTCGGCGTTTTTGTGCGCCATTGATGACCTGGTCCAGCAAGGGCTGCAGGGGCGGTTGGACGACCGGACGCAGGTGCTTTACATCTCGCCCCTCAAGGCGCTGGCCAACGATATCCGCATCAACTTGCTGACGCCGCTGGAGGAAATCCAGCAAAAGGCCAAAGGGATGGGATTGGAGCTGCCCCGCATCCGTCCCCAGGTGCGCAGCGGCGACACGCCCCAAAACGAGCGCCGCCGGATGATTGTCCGTCCGCCGCACATCCTGGTGACCACTCCTGAGTCTCTTTACATCCTGCTGACCTCGGCCTCAGGGCGAGAGGTGCTCAAAGACGTTGGCACGGTGATCGTGGACGAGATCCACGCCATGGCACGCGACAAACGGGGCTCGCACCTGACGCTCTCCCTGGAGCGCCTGCAAGCCCTCACCCAGCGCCCAGTGCAGCGCATCGGCCTTTCGGCCACTCAAAAGCCTCTGGAGGCGATGGCTGCCTTCCTGTCGGGTGCTTCCGCGAAGCGAAAGACTGCCCTGGTGGACGTGGGGCACCGGCGCAAGATCGACTTGGCAGTCGTCGTCCCCGGCGATGAGCTGGGAGCCGTAGCCTCTCACGAACTTTGGAACGAGGTCTATGAACGGCTTTCAGACCTCATCCGGCAGCACCGCACCACCCTGATCTTCGTCAACACCCGGCGGCTGGCCGAACGCATCACCCACCAGCTGGCCGAACGGCTGGGAGAGGAGGCGGTCGCCACTCATCACGGCAGCTTGGCCAAGGAAATCCGCCTGGACGCCGAGCAGCGCCTCAAAAACGGGAAGCTGCGTGCCGTGGTGGCCACCGCTTCGCTGGAACTGGGCATCGACATCGGCAGCGTCGACCTGGTGTGCCAGATCGGTTCCACCCGTTCCATCGCCCTGGCTTTGCAGCGCATCGGGCGATCCGGGCATTGGAAGGGCGCCATCCCCAAAGGCCGCATCTTCCCGCTTACCCGCGACGAACTATTGGAGACCGCCGCCCTGGTCCACGCCATTCAGCAAGGCCTGCTGGACCGCATCCTGATTCCCGAATACCCGTTGGACGTACTGGCCCAGCAGATCGTGGCTGAAGCAGCCGCCCAGGAGTGGGAGGAGGAGGCTCTCTTTGAAACCTTCAGGCAGGCCGCACCCTACGACAAGCTTCCCCGCAAGGATTTCGACGACCTATTGGCCATGCTCTCCGAAGGGATTTCCACCCGCAAGGGTCGCCGGGGCGCCTATCTGCACCGTGACCGGGTCAACGGCAAGATCAAGGGGCGGCGGGGGGCGCGCCTGGCGGCCATCACATCGGGCGGCGCCATCCCCGAGGTGGCCGACTTCCTGGTCAAGGCCGAGCCTGATGAGGTCACGGTGGGCACCCTGGACGAGGACTTCGCGGTCGAAAGCTCGCGAGGCGACATCTTCTTGCTGGGCACCACCTCCTGGCGCATCCGTCGGGTGGAATCGGGAGTGGTCCGCGTCGAGGACGCACACGGGGCGCCCCCGACGGTCCCCTTTTGGCGCGGCGAAGCCCCGGCCCGCACCGACGAGGCGTCTCGGGCTGTCTCGGATCTGCGCCAAAAGATTGCCGGGATGGAGCTGGAAGAGGCCCGAAGCTGGCTGCAAGCAGAATGCGGACTCTGCCAAAGAGGCGCCGACCAGGCGGCTCGATACGTTCAGGCCGGTTGCCAGGCCCTGCAGGCCGTCCCCACTCAGCAGCGCCTGGTGGCCGAACGCTTTTTCGATGAGGCAGGCGGAATGCAGCTCATCATTCACAGTCCCCTGGGCGCCCGAATCAACAAGGCCTGGGGACTGGCCTTGCGCAAGAAGTTTTGCCGTTCCTTCAATTTCGAGCTGCAGGCAGCCGCCACCGAGGACGGCATCAACATCTCGCTTAGCGACCAGCACAGCTTCCCGCTGGAGAGCGTCTTTTCCTTCCTTAACTCGCGCAAGGTACGCCAAGTCCTCATCCAGGCCATGCTGGCCGTGCCCTTGTTCGGCACCCGCTGGCGCTGGAATGCGGGGCGCGCCCTGCAGATCCTGCGCTTTGCGGGAGGATCCAAGGTGCCCCCTCAGCTGCAGCGTATCCGATCGGACGACCTGCTGGCCTCGGTCTTCCCCGAATCGGCCGCCTGCCTGGAAAACATCGTGGGCGACATCGAGGTTCCCGATCATCCTCTGGTCCGGGAGACGGTTCGCGACTGCCTGACCGAGGCCATGGACATTGAAGGGTTGGAACGGGTCATCCGGGGAATCGAACAGGGCACGATCCGCACCGAGGCCATCGACACGCCCGAACCCTCGCCTTTCTCCCATGAGATCCTCAACGCCAACCCTTACGCATTCCTGGACGAGGCGCCGCTGGAGGAACGCCGCGCCCGAGCCGTGCAAGTGCGCAGGACCCTGCCCTCCAGCGCCCAAGAGATGGGTGTGCTGGATCAAAAAGCCATTGAGCAAGTGGCCGAAGAGGCCCGCTTCCCGATCCGCGATGCCGACGAGTTGCACGACGCCCTGCTCAGCCTGGCTGTCGCCCCCGAGAATGAGTTGGCCATCCATTCGGACCTCTTTGCAGGGTTGTTGGCTGACGGGCGGGCGCTGCGCCTTCAGATCGAGCAAAGCAACAGCACCACAGCCAAGCACACGTTTTGGGTAGCCGCCGAACGCGCTCAGCTGGCCTGCAAGGCCTATCCCCAAGGCTGCTTCGAACCCGCTTTCGATCCCCACTCCGCCGACTCCCAGGCCTTCCTTTGGAAGCGTGATCGGGAGCTGGACCGCGATCAGAGCCTGCGCGAACTGCTGCGGGCGCGACTGGAATCCTGCGGCCCCGTCACGGTCGGCGAACTGTCGGAGCTTTATCAGTTGGGGCGTGCAGACATCGAGGTGGGCCTGGCGGCTCTGGAGGGGCAGGGGCAGATCCTGCGCGGACGCTTCCGCAGCGGGATGGAAGAGACCGAGTGGTGCGACCGGCGGCTGCTGGCCCGCATTCACCGCTTGACCCTGGGGCGCCTGCGCCGCGAGATCCAACCCGTTTCGCCGGCCGATTTCATGCGCTTCCTCTTCCGCTGGCAGCATGTCGGCAGCGGCGCCCGTCTGCACGGGGAAACCGGACTGGCGCAGCTGCTGGATCAGCTACAGGGATTCGAATTGCCCGCCGTGGCCTGGGAGACGGCCGTGCTGCCGGGACGGATGGGCGAGTACCGCCCCGAACTGCTGGACCGGCTTTGCCTGTCCGGCCAGTTCGCCTGGGGACGCCTCAGCCGCCCAGCCTCAGCCGTGCGAACCAACGGCTCGAGCAACCTTGAAGAGGGCAAGCCCAACGGCAATGGAAGAGCTCCGCGCCCCACCCGCATCGCTCCCGTGGCCTTTTTTCGGCGCGAATCCATGTTCACGTTCCTCTC
>JANQFM010000333.1 GCA_028277865.1 Acidobacteriota bacterium | reverse complement strand
TATCCGTGCGGTGCCAGAAGGGCTTTTTGCTGATCGTCCCAAACCCGGTATTTGACCTCCGAAATCTTACCCGAGGAAAGGCCGTAGCGAGCCAGCTCTTTTGGCTGGCAGCGATGGGTCCAATGGATGCGCTCCTGGGAGGCGACGATTTCCTCGACAGGGCGCCGCACCAGCACCACTGCGATTTGCGGCCCTCCCAGGGTTTGACAGGTGTAGGTCCAGGAAGGGCATTGCACGACACAGGAGCCCTCCCGGCGGTACAGTCTCTCGACCTGCTCTCTGGCCTCCCCCTTGACCCGGCGTTCATCGACAAACTCCTTTCCAAGGTCGTGGGCGATGATTTGGGCTGTGATGGTCGTCCCCGAGCGTTGAGGCCCCACCACCAAGATGTGGCGGTAGGGCCGCAGGCATTCGAAACGGTTGCTCATCCGGCTCAGAATAGCAAACTTCCGTGCGCCTCATTGGAAGTCTATACAGATCAGGTCTACTAGACTAGAATGAGGGATCAATTGCGGCAGACACCCCCGGGGCACCATCATTTCACTGAAGGGAGGAGCAAGGAATGGCATTGAATTATGAGGGCAATTTCATCGTGGGCGGCGCCGCAGGTACCAAGGTGGCACCCAACTTCAGACTTCGGGAGCTGACCCGCAAAGATGGCACTGTGAAGGTTCACCGGGAACTCATATCGGCGCTGCAGATCTTGAGGGATCGATTCGCCGTCGGCATCTCGGTCAAGGCCATGGGTCCGCGGGGCGATCTGGGCACCGATTCCATCGGTCTGTTCGCCTGGGTCAGCTCGGGCAATCTGGGCAGGCTCGCCGAACTTGCGGAAGGCCTGAAGGCCGAAGGCTGTTTTCAGGACGTCCGGCGTGATGATGACCTTCTTTACGTCAACATCGGCGATCCGCAGTCGTTGCCGCCCATCGACCCCGCCGATGCGCTGCAGGCTGCAGTTCAGGTTACAGCTGGATTCGAGACCAGCGGCGACCCGTTTCAGCAGGTGACCGGGAATTTCGATGGGGCCGGGCTTTCCTTTGGCCCCTCGCAGGTAAATTTCGGAACCGGTACGCTCGGGCCGCTGTTCGAAAAACTCAAGCAGTCCGATGAGCAAGCGCTGCGCAGCTGCTTCGGCGAAGAGCAGCGCTACGATGAATGGCAGACGATCCTGTCCAGCCCGCGCGGCGGGCAAATCGAGTGGGCCGATCAGCGCAGTTCCGGGAGCCGCAAAGCGAACTTGGTCCAACCTTGGAAAGGATGTTTGCAGGCTGTCGGACGCGTGCCGGCATTCCGGCGCATCATGACCGAGTATGCAGTTCAGAAATATGGCCGGAAGCTGGCAACCGCACTCAACTGGCTTCGCGAATTGGTTGACATCCGGATCGACCGGCTGTGCTGCATCTGTTCACTCTACGATCTGTGCACCCAGCAGGGGAGCCTGAACAAGGCCCACCAGCAGATTCGCGAACGGGTTGCCGCACAGCCTCCGGACGGTCAGGTTG
The DNA here is from genome assembly GCA_028277865.1 of Acidobacteriota bacterium. Taxonomy (GTDB): domain Bacteria; phylum Acidobacteriota; class UBA6911; order RPQK01; family DATIPO01; genus JANQFM01. The sequence goes on along the minus strand of JANQFM010000333.1, from coordinate 1,069 downwards.
AACTTGTCCGAATCGCCGTGGAAGAACGGGGAAAGACAGCCAACGCCCCCTGGCGCGCGGACTGCGTGAGCCGTCGGCTGGGTATCCTGTACCGGCAACGGACGCCTGCGGCTGTGGAGGACGAAAGGCCAATCGCAACAATCGAAATTATTATCTTCTGCGCGATACCCGCATCCGGAATTCCGAAGCACTGCGCAATGCATGAGGTTGTCATCCTCAAAGGATCGGAGCGCGCGAGGTTTCCCGGCGGCGCAGCTTTTTTGGACTGCTGGGCAGGGCTGCAGGAATTCTTGAGAATGGCGCTTTGGGCGCGGAAGAGGTCCAAAAGCTCCTCCCGGTCATTTTCTTGAGCCGGCCACAGAGGCACAGGGGCACAGAGATCAGATCTGCTAGAATCTGGTGATAGGGTCCACTATCGAGGAAGCGGCTATGGAAAGCATCAAGCAGGAAGCTCGGCGGATGGTTCAGGAACTTTCGGATGAAGCCGATTGGGATGACCTGATGCAAAAGATCTATGTTCGCCAGGCTATTGAGGCCGGCCTGCGTGACAGCGAAGCAGGCCGCACCGTTGATGTGCGGGAAATCCGTGAGCGCTTCGGCCTTCCCAGATGAATGTTCACTGGACGCAGACCGCACAAGGCCACCTGCTGGCCATCTACGAATACATCGCCCAAGACTCGCCCTTCTATGCCACGAGGATGGTAGACCGGTTGACCAGCCGCTCATTGCAGATTGGCACCTTTCCGCATGCGGGCAGGCCTGTTCCTGAATTCGACAGGGATGACATTTGTGAAGTGTTTGAAGGCCGCTACCGCATCATCTACCGCATCAAGCCATCTCAAATCGACGTCTTGGCCGTGATTCATGGTGCGCGCCTCCTGCCCGATATCGAGAGGCTCAGCCAGGATTGATTGAGCCCCGTCCCAGCGGAGAGAGGCCAGGCACAACGAAAACAGAGACCGGAGGCGTGCGGGTTCAAAAGTCTGTGCGCCGGAGGCGCTTGAAGCTTGTAGCCGGTGGCAGTGTAGCGAAGCGATACCACCGGTGGAGTCACGCCAAAATGTCGCAC
>JANQFM010000319.1 GCA_028277865.1 Acidobacteriota bacterium | reverse complement strand
GAAGGCTTGCCCGGTCTCCGCAGTGTGCTGCTGATAGAGAGCATCGGTTTCCCTGCGGCTGAAGTCGCCCAAGCGGAGCGATTCCGTCTTGATGTTGAAAGCGCTGCCCCCGATGACGATCTGGTCAGTGGAGGTCCGGATTCGGTAGTCGCGTACATCGCGTACGCCGCATAGGACGATGCTTTGGGGAAAATGCCGGGGACGATTAGGATAGCCGGAACGCAGTTGTCGAAGCACCGAAATCAGGCCGTCGCCCGAAAGTGTGTCGATTTCATCGATCAAGAGCACCAGCGGTTTGTCCTGGTCCTTTGCCCAGCGGGAAAGAGTGACTCCAAAGGCTGTGTGCGGTTCGAATTCGTTCAGAACTCGAGTCCTCAGTTCGGCCAAGGAACTATCTGCAAAGGTCGAGTCTGCCCAGGACGCCATCTCGTCCAAGACGCATCGAACCGTTGCCCCGACATCTCCGCGGGCGGTCTGTCCGGATTCGACATTGAAATAGAGGCAGCGGTATTGCCCTGCCTCATTGAGATGATCCCTCAGTGCCAGCAGGCAGGAAGTCTTGCCGGTCTGGCGCGGTGCATGAAGGACGAAGTAGCTTTCGAGATCGATCAGGTTGAGGAGGCTGGCGAGATCGAGCCGCTGCAAGGGGGGCAGGCAATAGTGCTTCTCGTGCTTGACTGGCCCGGCGGTATTGAAGATGCGCATGAAGAGCCTTCCAATCGCAACTCTAGCACAATGGCCCCCAGCACCCGCCTCGTTGCGACTGGCCTACTTTTCCGCAGGAAGCAAAGCATGAGAATTCCGGGCTGCTCAACCTCCGTTCTGCTCCGTCCCTGATGTGGCGCAGCCTGCCGGCTACGGATAGAATCAGCCTCATGCCTGCCGTGCCCTCCAGGCCGAAAAGCCTCCGGTGGATTCCGCTGACCTTGATGCTGGCTGCCTTGGCTGGTGCGCTCCTGGTGCGAAGCCGGCTTCAGCAGGTGCCTTCGGCAGATTCGGTCGTGCAGCAGGAACGTTCCCTGATGGGCACTCAGTGGAGGATCCAGATCGCGGTTGGCTCGGCTTCGCCTGGCCGACAAGAGGAGCAGGCAATCGAAGCTGCACTGGACGAGGTGGCCCGCATCGAAACTCTGATGAGCGAATGGCATGAAGAATCTCCGCTGAGTGCACTGAACCGTTCGGCCGGCGGTGAAGGATTGATTGTGCCTGCTGAGCTGCGTGCCATCCTGGAGCGGGGCCTTGAATACGGCCGGGTCAGCCGGGGGGCGTTCGACATCACTTGGCGGGGGATGGGCAAATTGTGGCGCTTCGATGATCAATTTCGCCTCCCCAGCCTGTCGGAGATCGAATCGGCCCTGACGCGGGTCGGCTACCAGCTGGTCCGAATCGAAGGCGATCGAGTGCAGCTGCCCCGTGCCGGGATGGCCATCGGGTTGGGAGGCATTGCCAAGGGCTACGCAATCGACCGGGCCGCATCGGTGCTGCGCCATCAAGGGTTCCAGGATTATTTGGTGGACGGCGGCGGAGATGTGCTGGCGGGAGGCACCCGTGGCGACCGTCCCTGGCGCGTAGGCGTTCGACAGCCTCGAGGGGGACGCCGGGACTTGATGGGCACGGTCGACCTTCAGCCCGGCCAAGCCATGGCTTCCTCCGGCGATTACGAACGCTTTCACATCCACCAGGGCGTGCGCTATCACCACATCATCGACCCCCGCAGCGGCCGTCCGGCTCAGGGCTGCCGATCAGTCAGCGTGGTGGCCCCCAGCGCCGAAGAGGCCGATGCTATGGCAACGGCCATTTTTGTCCTGGGTGCCCAATCCGGACTCGAACTGGCTGCCGACCGCAAAGGGGTCGAAGCACTCATCGTCGATGCCCAAGGCCGAATGCTCAAAACTGA
>JANQFM010000283.1 GCA_028277865.1 Acidobacteriota bacterium | reverse complement strand
AGGCGGGCACCTTCTTGCCCTGCAACCATCGCATGGGCGGGATGGCCAACATCGACACGAAAAGTGCCACCAAGAAGTTGACGACCAGGTTTCCAGCGTCTTTGAGGCCGGCTACGACAACCACCAGGCAGGCCACCATGAGGAGAAACCGTCCCCCGACGCCGGGACCGATCCTGTCTGCCAGTAGTTGAGCCATAAAATCAATTTTAGCAAGCAATGAGGGGCTGTGCACTCTTGCAGAGGAAGGCTGAGAGGGTCCAATGATCCTATTGCCTTGCTCTAAGGGCCTGAAGCCCCCCAGTCTTACGGCATTCCAGTCCCACCGTCTTTTCTGATGTTATCCTATGTGGCCTGTTGAGCATGAAAGGATGAATCAGGAATGACCTACAAAGTTCTGATACTGGGTTCAGGCTGCGCCGGGTCGACGGCGGCCATCTATGCTGCCCGAGCCGATTTGGCGCCTTTGGTTTTGGAAGGAAAAGAGCCGGGCGGGCAGCTTTCGCTCACGACCGACGTGGAGAATTATCCAGGATTTCCCGAAGGCATTCAGGGTCCGGATTTGGTGGCAGAGGCCAAGAAGCAGGCTCAGCGCTTTGGGGCCGAATACCGGCAGGAAACGGCGCTTGAGGCCGATCTAAGCAGTCGGCCTTTCACGATCAAGACGGACGACAACACCTATCAAACCCAGGCCTTGATCGTTGCCTCGGGCGCCTCAGCCAGGCTGTTGGGACTGGAATCGGAATGGAAGTTGATCGGCCATGGGGTTTCAACCTGCGCCACCTGCGACGGCTTTTTTTTCCGCAACCAGAAGGTCGCGGTGGTGGGCGGCGGTGATACGGCCATGGAGGAAGCCATCTTCCTGACCAAGTTCGCCGACCAAGTGACGGTGATTCACCGCCGCGACGAACTGAGGGCCTCCAAGATCATGGCCGACAGGGCGGGCAGGAATCCCAAGATCGATTTCCTGTGGGACAGCGTAATCACCGAAATCCTGGACCCTGAAAAGAAGGAAGTTCAGTCGGTGCGGCTGAAAAACGTCAAGACCGGAGAGGAGTCGGAAAGGGAATTTGACGGTGTCTTCATCGCCATCGGGCATCAACCCAATACCCAGATCTTCGAAGGCCAGATGGAAATGGACGGCAACGGCTATCTGAAGGTGAAAGGAGCCTCGTCCCTCACCAGTGTGGAGGGCGTTTTTGCAGCCGGAGACGTGCATGATCACGTCTACCGTCAGGCCATCACAGCGGCAGGCTCGGGATGCAAGGCGGCAATCGACGCGGAGCGCTGGCTGGAAGCGCAGCATGGGTAATGCAAGGTCCAAGGTCCAAGGTCCAAGGTCCAAGGTCCAAGGTCCAAGGTCCAAGGTCTGCAGAATGTACCATCTTGCTGGCAACTGGCAACTGGCAACTGGAACTGACAACTGAACAATGAGCGATTTTGATTATTCATTCGGGGAGAGGGCACTGGAAGGGCGGGTTGTCCTGGTGGCGGGCGGTACCGGGGGATTGGGCAGCGCTGCGGTGGCACTGCTGGCGCGCGATGGCGCCCGGGTCGTATGTGGATACAGAAGCGACCGGCAGAGGGCCGAGGCACTCCGTGAGGCTGTCAAGGCGCGCTGCGGAGCAGACATCCAGTTGGTGGAAGGGGATATTTCGCAAGCCGATGTGCGACGCCGCTATGTGGATGCGGCTGAGGCGCTGGGAGAAGGGCTCTACGCCATGGTCTGCTGCACAGGCGATCCAGGGCGGGTCAAGTTTGACCAGGCCAGCCAGGAGGATCTGCACCAGTCGATGCGAGCCAACTACTACGGTCCCGTCCTGCTGGCCCGCGAAGCCGCTGCCAGGATGCAGTCGCGGGGCGTTTCCGGTGCCATTGTGCTCTTTTCAACCATGCAGTCGGTGGCCGTTTTCGAATCGAGCATCAACTATGCGGGACCCAAGACAGCCCTGCAGCAGGCAGCCCGCATCCTGGCCAAGCAGTGGGGAGGCCCGCAGGGAATCCGGGTCAATGTAATCGCTCCGGGGGTCAATCGGGCCGGCATGGCTTTGAAGTCGATTCAAAGCGGCAAATATGACTTCTTTGTCGAACAGGGCGTCATCCCCCGCTTCGGACGACCCGAGGATACGGCTCGGGTGGTCCGACTGCTGCTGGAGCCGGACAACTACATCACGGGGCAAGTCATTGCGGTGGACGGCGGGCTGACTTTGCGGCGGGACCGGGGATGAGGGGCAGTTGGCAGTTGGCGGTTGGCGGTTGGCAGTGGGCAGTCGGCAGTCGGCAGTCGGCAGTCGGCAGTTGGCAGTTGGCAGTTGGCAGTTGGCAGTCAAGAGGATGCTTGACCATTCTGACGCCCGGATCCTGGGAACCCGGAGCACTCCTATCAGAACTTGGACTTCGCCTGATCAGACGAATCGGGATAGCCAGGAGACGGCGTAGAGGGGGATGTTGCAGATCTTGCCGTCATGTTTGAGATTGAGCAGGTTGGTGCGAACGAGGGTCGGCGGCGCGAACTGCTGGTCGTACGACTTCAGGCTCTTGCTCCTCAGACTCAGTCCTGCCTTGACTTCGACCGGAACGATCCTTCCTCCGAATTCGCACAGAAAGTCGAGTTCGGCCTTTCCGCCCGAGCTTCGCCAGTAATAGAGGCTGGGATGCCCGGCTGCGACAAGCTGCTGAGCGACGTAGCTCTCGGCCAGCGCACCGCGGTATTCGGTGAACAATCGCTCTCCCTGAACGACCAGCTCCGGAGGTGTTCCCGCCATCGCTCCCAGCAGCCCAACGTCCAGGGCAAAGACCTTGAAGCAGCTTCGGTCCGCATAGTGTTCGAGAGGGCTGCGGCTGGCCGACACCGCGTGGCAGAGGTGCGTGAGGCCAGCATCGTGAAGCCACCTGATCGCGTTTTCATACTCCCGAGCCCGGGCACCTTTCTTGGCTGCTGAGAAGATGAACTTCTTATTCTCCTTGGCCAGGTGGTGCGGGATCGAGTCCCAGATGAGGCCGAGCTTGGGTATGTCCGATGACGGAGCGTGCTTGGCGAAATCCAGCTGGTAAGAGTCAAGGATCTCCCGATGGATCGCGCGGGTCGCCCGGACGTCACCGCTCTGGGCAAAGTGCTGAACCGCCTCCGGCATCCCGCCGACGAAGTAGTACTTTCTCAGCAGTTCAACCAGATCGGCATGGAAGGCCTCGGGCAACGGTTCGAGCTTCGTTTCCTCGAGCAGCCTGGAATAGTCCGCTTTGCCCATCGCCTGCAGGAACTCCGGGAAGCTCATCGGGTGGAGTTCCAGAAAGTTCACCTTGCCGACCGGGAACGTGCCCGGGCGGGACAAGCTGATGCCAAGCAGCGAGCCGGCGGCTGCAACGTGGTAGCTGCCGGCCTGTTCCTGGAAGTACTTCAGAGAACTCAGGGCTTGGCTGCAGGCCTGCACTTCGTCGAAGATGATGAGATCGGTTTCGGGTCGTAGATCGATTCCCTTATAGATCGAGAGTTCCGCCACGATCCGATGCGGATCGAGATCACGGCGGAAGAAGCTCTCCAATCCGGGGTCCGCCTCGAAGTTGCAGTAGGCGACACGCTCATATTCCTGTTCGCCGAATTGTCGGAGAAGGAATGTTTTTCCGGTCTGTCGCGCACCCCGCAAGATCAGCGGCTTGCGTCGAGTGGAGGACTTCCAGGCGACAAGATCCGCATAAAGAGATCGCTCCATGCAGAAATTTATACCATTAAAGTGGGCAGAAGCCAATAATTCGGTCGAATTTCGTGGAAAAAATCACAAAATTCGCCTGTTAAATGGGCGGGTTTCGGAATGGGAAGCAGTTGGCAGTTGGCAGTTGGCAGTTGGCAGTTGGCAGTTGGCAGTTGGCAGTCAAGAAGGAAATCCATACCCGGTGACTCAGGGTGTATTGCACTTCAGGCAAGGAATCCCTGACTCTGGCCTGGAACCTCTGTCTCGACCCTGGGCTCTCTTACGCTTGTGCGGTTTGGGGAAGGCTGACGGGGTTGTAGCTTTTGGAGAGGGTTCGGATGTTGCGGCGCACGTCACGGCTTTCGCGCCTGCGGGCCAGCCATATGAGGGGGCGCTGCAGAAAGCCCCGCCCTTCGGGCAGGCGCACCAAGTTGGCCACGCGGCGGTCCAGCACCTGGATCAGCTCTTGCCTTTGCTGGGGATTGAGCACAGACAAGTCGCGAGCCACCTTCCAGGCCGTCTGGCAAGCTGCCGAGAGATTGAATTGGGCGAAGCGGTACGGCTTGCGCTTGCCCAGGCGGTCTAAGGGTTTGAGCCACGGGGAGATGCCGTGGATCTCACTTCGAACCTGGGAGGCCAGTGAGCAATAGACCTCCTCGAGTCGCTGAAAGTCCTCTTCCATGGCGATTACTTTTCCAGGCTGCAACACATCTGCCGCAGCGATTCCGAGGTCGAAGTTGATGCTGGCGTTCAAACCCAACAGAAGATCTTGGAAAACGAGACGGCGACGGGATTCGGTGGTCCGGAAGGTCTCTTTCCAGGCCAGGCTCAGAGTCTGCCCCTTCCGGTAAGCCTGCAAAGCCTCAAGGTAGCGGTTGACGCAAGCCGCCATCATCCGTTCCACACAAGTGCCGTTTTCGAAGCGGCTTGCCTGGATCTCTTCCTCAAGCAGCAACAGCATGCGCCGGCAGAGCGCGGCAAAGTAGCCCAGGCGGCTCTTGCTTTCCAGACTCCATTCCAATATATCGCCCAATTCTTTCTTGATGATTTCGTTTGTGGCCGGCTGGCTCATGGCACCCCCTTCGAACCGCAGCCCTGGAGATTTGCAGTTCTTGCCATCAAGAGTCCTTATAGTAATGCCAAGCAGGTCAGGATACAAGCGCACCGCCAGGAGGGTTCCAATGCAGTTCAGGAATCGACAGGCCTGATTTCACAGGCCGAGCTGCCTGTGTCAAACTGGGCTTTTGGAGGGTCTTGAATGAAGATCGGAAACCGTAGGCTTCGAGTCGGCTTCGGCTTGGCGATTTTGGCATTAACCGGCACGGCCTGCACCAGCCTGGAAACAAGCAACAGCCCGGATGCCCCCTCTGCTCCGCTTGCACCTCGGTTGGACTCGGATACGGCCCCTTTGGTGGCGGCCATCGTTGTTCCGACACAGATGGAATCCTTTAAAACCACCGCCATGGGGTCGGGGGGACATCCGCTCTTTCGCGGAGGGCAGCCTCGCGGCGCCGTCCGACAGCATGGCCAACTCCTGGAGATCTTGCGCGATCAGGGCGTCCGTCTGCTGGAGGTCCGGCAACTGCTCAAAAGCGCTCTTGACAACGCCCGCCGGAAGGGAAAACTGGCGGACTGGCTGAGGCAGACCTTTCCTCATACGGCCGGCCAGGCCATCGAGCGGCTGGACGAATTGACTGCCGAGAGCCTCTTTGCTCAGCGAGACGATCATTTCTATCTTCGCCATCCCGACGGAAGCCTGGATCCCCTCTTCAGCGGTTTCCCCTCCATGCATTGGGCTCGCGACTTTGCAGTCTCTACACCGCAGGGAATCATAATCGGCAACGGCCTCCGCTACAGCCGTTCGCGGGAGAACTCACTGATTCGACTGCTCTTCCAATATTCGGACGAACTGTCGGATTTTCCGATTGCCTTTGATGCCGCCAAAGAAGGAGTCTTTCTGGACGGCGGCGACACCCTGGTCCTGGACCAACAGACCCTTTTGGTGGGGGTAGGCAACCGAACCAGCCCCGAAGCCGCACCTTTGCTGGCAAAGCGGCTCAGAATGGATGTCGTCGCCGTTCAGATGCCGCCCCGCGCCGAGTCGGGAGGCTTGCGCCGCCAATTGCTGCACCTGGACACGATTTTCAACTTGGTGGACGAAAAGACCGTCCTGGCCGTCCCCTTCTTTCTGGAGGAGCGCTACTCCGAGTCCAATCCTGTCAAGCCCCTGCTGCAGGGTCTGGCCAGGCAAAGCAAGGCTTTGAAGGAACTGCTCCCGGACTATGAGTGGGGCAACCTTGCTGAGATCGAGGTCACCCTTAAAGCAATGCCCCAGGTGGGATGGGTGACGCGTTACCAAGCTGAGACCGGAGAGGCACAGGAGTTGGGGACCAAGCTGGTGGACTACATGCGCAGCCAAGGCTACCGAGTTGTTTATGTCGGCGGCGATCAGGCAGATATGCCCATCGAGAAGTACGCCCTGGAAAGAGCCATGTACGAACTGCGCTGGCAAGGCGGCAATGTCTTTCAGGTGGCACCGGGAAAGGTGGCGGCCTTCGAGCACAATCACTGGACCAATCAAGCTCTTCGCCAAGCGGGAATCGAGGTGCTGACTTTCGACGGAGAACTGCTGTCGATCGGCAATGGCGGACCTCATTGCCTGGTTATGCCGCTGGTGCGGGGTCACTGAAGGAACGATGTCCGCTTGGCAGGGGATTGCCCGGGCTTACCCCAATGCTGTTCACTTAAGAGGATTGGCAAGGATGGAGGCCACGTGCCGGGCTTGTCCCGGTCGGGCCGTGTTTAGAGACCAGACGGGATCGGCAAAA
>JANQFM010000222.1 GCA_028277865.1 Acidobacteriota bacterium | reverse complement strand
ATCGTTGTCGCCGCTTTGCGAGACGGCTACCAGACGGCGGTGAAACTCGGGCGCCCGACGCTTGACCTGGAGACCTCCCGGCAATGTACCCCGGCGGCGAAAGCCGTTTTCGATGCACTCCTGCATGGCTCGCCAGATGCGGAGCACACCCTGGCGGACCTCCTCTTCCCTACGCCAGGCAGTTTCGTTCTGCAGCATGATCTGATGGATTTTCAACCCGGTTCTTTTGCTGATGTCCATCAAATCCTGGCCGGTCTTGAATGGGTAGGTGATGGGGGTCTCATCCGCAACCAGGCGGTCGGAGCCGGCCTCGCCCTGATTGACCACAAATCCGCCGCCCACCGAGTAATAGACTCGTTGATCGATCTGCTGCTGCATTGCATCCCAGGCAGCAAAGCGCATGCCGTTGCTGTGCAGGGGGAGCTTGTCCTTGCGGTTGAAGACCAGATCACGGCTCTCGTCAAATGCTATGGTGCGCCGGCCAAGCAGCAGGACACGTCTGGAATCACGGATCTTCTTGAGCCGATCCGGAAGCGATTCAGGATCCACTTTTTCAGGCGTCTCGCCTTCCAGCCCCATCATCACCGCGTGATGGGTGCCGTGCCCTTTTCCCGTGTAGGCCAAAGATCCGTGCAGGGAAGCCTGCACCCGTTGCACCTTGTCGAGAAGCTCGTTTTCAGCAAGGCGTTGCAAGAATCGGCGGGCTGCCCGCATGGGTCCGACAGTATGAGAACTGGAAGGGCCGATGCCGATGGTGAAAAGGTCGAAAAGGCTGATGGCCATAGGTCGTTCACTGGGCAGCTGACAGTGAAAAAGGGCAGTTTCCTGGTGGACCGGCAAGGCGCGCCGCATCCGGCCCCGCATTGGAGAGGCCAACACTTCAACTCAGTTGATTGTGGGCGCCGAGGAGGCTGTGGCCCCCTTTTTTTTGGCCAGGCGCGCATCCAGTTCGTCGATGTGCCTCTGGTGCTTGGCGACGGTTTCCTGGCTGATGACTGCGCCGACAAAAGAGGCTGCCACCACATTCCAGGCCTTTTCGATCCGGCCGGTAACCGGGTTGTGGAACCAGCAGGCGTCCCACATGATGTGGTGGTCGGTTTGAAAGTGGACCAGCTGCCCTTGCTGGTAGTCGAGCTTGGTGGGGACCACATCCAGTTCGTGGATGGCATCATCGGGATCGAGGGGTTCGACAATCATGATATGAGCGTCCTCAACCTGATCCTGACAGCCTTCGTCGCGATAAAAAGCGATGCCGGTGTGAATGACCCGGTGAGGGACTACCGGCAGCTCATCCGATACCGGGGGTGTGCGATCATCGTATTGCTTCCCTGACATTGTTGCCGTCTCCTGTTGCGCCCCTGACCTGCAGGCGACCTGGTTCCTTTGCAGAGATGCATATTTTAGCAAAGCGCCTCGGATGAGCAAGTTGGCAGTTGGAGAAGTGGACCGGATGACTTTTCCTGCGAGTCCGGAGCAGACCTCACGCAATGGCGCAATGCCGCTTGCAGAACCTGCTTGGCAAATCTGAGTTAAGATTTGAATGCACTTGAAATAACCGCTTCATCTTGCTGCCAAAGACATCTTCTGCATCGATCCTCAACTAATTGACCTTTTTCTTTTCTTACTTTGCGTTCTTTGCGGCTCTGCGTGAAACTTCCGAATCCGTTCGGCACGCGCTTATAGCATTCCGAACTTGGATTCGGCCGGGCCGGGGGATTGGTCCATCAGTTCCTTGAGCTGGGCCAGGGCATGCCGGTCCGCCGACTGAATCTCGACCCCGAACCCGGTCAGGTTCCGGTCGGCGGTCAGGTAGCGTCCCGTGTGCTTGACCGAGCCCTTGATCTGGAACTGAGAACCCATCTGGGCCTCCAGGAATGATGGCGTCACTACGATCTCTTCGCCCACCTGGGGCAAGGTTGCCGATTCAACGAAAAGACCGTTTTCGGAAATGTCGGTCAGATGGCAGGGGTGATTCCGATCCTCATAGCGAAAACTGCACAAAAAGCTGGTCCGGTATCGCTGAGGGCGGGGCGGCTTTTTCAGTCTACCCGTCGGTGAAATCGAGGAACCTGGTTCCTGAGTCGCCATGTTCCCTCTTTCGGTTGGGTAGCCTCTCCACTTTAGCCGAGTCGCTCAAGCCAAAGCTAGCTTGGCAGCGCCTCAGACCGATCGCAGAAGGGTTTCGGGTTCCAGATTCCGGGTTCCGGGTTTTCGGGAAAACGGCAACCCGTGAAGAATTCGGCTAGCGGCGAGGCTCGTTGCCCCTTTTGGCCGAACGGATCCATACTCGGACCTCGGATGGGCGGGGCGCCTGCAGCGAGCGGCTCTTGGCCAGGGAATCGAGGCGCTTGGCCAATCGATCCGGGTT
>JANQFM010000205.1 GCA_028277865.1 Acidobacteriota bacterium | reverse complement strand
GAAGATCCCCAGGCTGAAGAGAAGGCCGCCACCGAGTAGCCAGAAGCTTTTTCAGGCCAAACCGTTTTCTCCCCTCCTCATCGGATTCAAAGGGCAGGGGTCACTGTCCGCCAGGTCCGGAACAGCGAGTTGCACAGGCCAAGCTCGCTGTTCCTCCCTCACCAGTCTGCCACGATATCCTGAAGTCCCTGTCTTGAGGCTTCGCCTTGCCAGCCCTTGCACCAGACTCTCCCGCTGATGGATGATGGTCGCGGTCGCATCGGTACTGCAAGACGCATGGAAAACTACTTCAACTACTTCACAGAGGTCGAGGAATACTTCATCCGCAAGCGAGCCAAGAACTTGCTCGTCTCGCCTCTGGACTGGTGCCTGATCGAACTCTGGAAGGACAGCGGAATTCCCCTCAACGTGGTCTTGAGGGGCATCGACCGAGGCTTTGAAACGGTGGCCAAACGCGGCAAGCGCCCGCCTGCCAGCCTCTTTTACTGCCATCCGGCTGTTGTGGATGCCTTCGAGGAACACCAGCAGGCCATGTTGGGAACCTCGGAAACGGAGGGCGAAGCGTCAGAGTACGTGCCCGAAGATGAAGCCGTGACCCGCAAGCAAATCCGGCTTGCTTTACAGAATGTTTTGACCGCCCTCCAGGGGCACGGCGCCGAACCGTTTCAGCGGGCTGCGCAGCGGTTATCGGCTCTCATTGAAGACCTGGAAGATGCCCGCCAAGTCGGCTATGAACGGGTCGACCGGGAGTTGGCGGAAATCGGATCAGCCCTGGCCGACCACCTGATCGGTGAAATGGAGTCCGATGAGCTGAAGGAACTGCGCCGCGAAGTCCGCCAGCAAACCCGCCTTTACAAAAAACACCTCGACAAGGAATCGATGAAGCGCCTGCAAGCCAGCTATTTGCACCGCCTCGTCCTGCAGTCCCACCAACTCCCCGATTTCAGCCTCTTTTCCTTCAGCGATTGAGGGATTTCACGCAGAGGCGCAGAGACGTAGAGGAGGGGGAAGAGGGGAAGGCGGAGGGGGCCGTGTCTTGAATTCCTAATTCTTGGCTCAATTGCCTCTGGCGTAACGTCAAGAATTAAAACTCGAGACACGGCCCACCTACCGACCGGCTTCATCTACTCAACTGCTCAGTTCTTCAAAAAAACGACGGTCAACTTCGTAGATTTTCCTCCTGCTGCGTTTTGGTTATGGAGGCAATCCCCGTCAACCGCTGGAGGAGCTGTGCCTCGATTGACAGAAGCCAAACGTTTTCTGCTCCTGAACCCCGCATTGGTGCTGGCCTTGCTGCTTTGCCTTGTGTTGGCCCTGCGCGGAGTGCCTGAAGATGAACCGCCTCGGCTGGATTTGGAGCAGATCGTCGAACTGCAAGGTTGGTTGGCCTCTTCTCCTGCCTACAGGCAGGATTCGATCGAGCTCGAAGTGATTCCTATGCGGGTGCTTCAGGGAGGGCGCCGGATTGACTATGCCGACCGCGTTCAGCTCTTGCTCAGACGCGGCGCAGCAGAGGGCTCGGCAGCGATCGGGCTCACTTTCGGGGACGTGATCCGGCTGCGGGCCTTTTTGTCCGAGCCGCCCTATTCCGCCGTACCCGGTGTGGCGGACTACCGTTGGATCCTGCGCCTGCGGGGCATCCGTCATCAAGTACGCCTCAAGTCGCTGGGCCAGATCGAACGGATCGGCATCCATGCCCCAGCGCGTCCCTTGAGGCCACTATTCGGCTATGTGCAAGACTTCGAAGATTTTTGCCGTCGCCATTTCAGCCCCCAAGCCGGCGGACTGCTGCTGGGAGTCAGCCTGGGCCGCAGGCCTTCCTGGGAGGGGGAGCAACGCTCCCGCCTGGAACGCCTCGGGATCCTCCACTTGTTCGTCGTTTCCGGATTTCACGTCTCGCTGCTGGTGACCCTCTTGCATCGCCTCCTACGGCCTTTGGGACGCGGTGGTGTCCTGATCAGCCTATTGGGAATGTGGTCCTATGTGCTGCTCACGGGCGCCGGCATTCCCACTATACGGGCCGGACTCATGACCAGCCTCTTTTACGTTCTGCTGGTCTCCGGGCTCAGGCGCCGGATGCTGAACGCCCTGGGGCTGTCGGCCCTGGCTGTGCTGGCCTGGCGTCCGGAAAACCTGTTCAGCGCCGGCTTTCAATTCTCCTACCTGGCCTTGCTGGCCATCGGGATCCTGGTCATGCCCCGCCTGGACCTGTTTTTGGGATTCTCTCAAGGCTTTCGGGATTTCGGCTCGGAAGCTGTCCTGGTGGAAAGAGATGCTGCCAGCCGATTGCGGCGGCGCATCCGGTTTGCCCTGGAGCAACGCCTGGCGTTCGCCCCCGGCCTTTGTTCGCCATTGCTGCACCTGTCGGGACGGCTCATGCTCTTTGGCTTGCCCCTGGCCTGGGCCAGCCTGGCCATCCAACTGGCCACCTTGCCCTTGACCGTGCACTACTCCAACCTGTGGATCTGGACTCAGGCGGCTTCAAACCTGCTTTTGGCACCGCTGCTCTCTCTGCTTTTGCCCTTCGGACTGTTGCTGCTGGCAGTCTTCAAGACTCCTCTGGGAGGGCCGCTGGCGCAATTGCTGAAGGCCTTTTTGAAGATGGTCGAATCATTGCTGAAGGCTCTGGAGGAGTGGGCTCTTTCCGGCTTCTTGCCCCATCCCAACTTTGCGGAGATCGCGCTTTATTTCGGGCTGTTGACACTCCTCATGCTGGCCTGCCGCAACGGTTGGCGCTGGCTGTGCCTGCCCCTTCCGGCGCTGATTCTTTGGGCCTGGCTGCATCGATCTGCACCCGAAAAAGGCCTGCTTCAACTAACCATGCTGGACGTCGGACAGGCCGAGGCCCTGCACCTGGCCTATCCGGACGGCAGCCAGGCACTGGTCGATACAGGAGGGCGTTACGGCTCGGCGGACGCCCAAGATGATTTCGTGGGGCGACGATTGACGTCCCGTTACTTGTGGCATCAAAGGCTGCGGCGGCTGCGCTTCGTACTGCTCAGCCATCCTCACTCCGACCACATCCAGGGGCTGGGATTCATCCGTCGGCATTTTGACTTGGGGAGGGTCTTGTATTTCGACAAGCCAGAACCTGAAACCGACAGCAAGGGGCGGCGAATGGCCCGCGGAGACCGGTTTTGGATCGGCGCCGTCGAGCACCGGGTGCTCCACCCGCCTTTACGAGCGGCTGAATATCTTTCCGTCAACGACCGTTCGCTGGTGGTGGTGCTGCGCTTTCAGGATTTTTCGATGCTGCTCACAGGCGACATCGAACGCCCTTCCGAACGCCTCCTGCTGCCTGAGATCCATCCCGTGACATTGCTCAAAGTCCCTCATCATGGAGGCAAAACCAGCTCTTCAAGACCCTTCCTGCAAGGCTTAAAGCCGCATCTCGCCCTTATCTCCGCCGGTCGCCGCAACCCGTTCGGCCACCCCGCCGCCGATACTCTGCGACGCCTGCGCCGGCAGGGAATCCCATCCTTCAGCACCAAAAGGTGGGGAACACTGCGCATCCATAGCGACGGCCACCGATGGCGGCTGTCCCGTTACTCGGCCAAGCAACGGTCATTTGCGCTGCTGGCGCAGGGAGTGGCAAGCAAGGAGTCGGGAAGCAGGAGTCAGGGGTCAGGAAGATAGCGGCAGAGGGAGTTCAAGGCTAACCGCTAGGGTTGCGAGAGTTTGCCACCGAGGCACTGAGTGCACAGAGAATAATCAGAAAAAGCCCTCTGATCTCTGTGTCTCGGTGTCTGTGTGGCTTCCCGTCTCCGGTCTGAGGCGCTGCCTCGCCAGGACTTCTCCCCAATCTTCCTGAGCCTGGCCCTTTACCTCCTGAGCTGGAGATTGTAAAATTTCATTGTTTTTCTCTGGAAAGGCATTTTCTACTCTAAAAAATGTCATATTCAGAGAATTTGAGTTGCGAAGCCACAGGTCATTGGGACCGATTGGCGCAAAGAAGAGACCCTCAAAAACGCCAAGGAGGACTAGAAATGGGCAAGCTCAAGCTCGATTTGAACGAACTCCAAGTGGAGACGTTCGACACCTCACCGGAAGAGAATGAGGCCCGAGGCACGGTACAAGGGCATTACGTTTCCGGCGAACCCGAATTTTGCACCGACTTTACGATCTGCATCGAGATCTGTCCTTTGCCAACACGCGGCACCTGCGCCTCGTGCGGCAATACGTGCGGCGGCACATGCGGTCATAGCTGCGGTGGCACATGCGCAAGCTGCAACACTTGCGGCGGCACCTGCACCTGCGGCAATACCTGCGGCGGCACTTGCGTCTTCTGCACAACTCCCGACGCTAGCTGCGGATACCCGGTTTGTCCGTAAGCCGCTTGACTGGATGCCAGGAGGCACGGAGGACACGGAGTTCTACTGGTTTCCCTCTGTGTTCTTTGTGTCTCCGCGGCAAAACGCCTGACTCCCCTTTGCCTCCCAAACCTGGCCGTGCCAATATGAGCGGCCATGGAGATTGTGAATCCTGCGGTTGAGGACTACATGCTGCGGATTGCCGGGCCTGCCGCAGGGGTTCGAAAGGAGATGGAGGAGCTTGCTTACAAGAGGGATTTCCCCATTGTAGGGCCGCTGGTGGGACGTGTCCTTCAGCAACTGGCGCAATTGAAGGGGGCACGGCGCATTCTGGAGTTGGGGTCCGGGTTCGGCTACTCAGCTTGGTGGTTTGCCCAGGCGCTCAACCGGCGGGGTGAGATCACCCTGACCGAATTCAGCGCCGAAAACCTTGGGCGGGCCCGCGATTTCCTGGGACGAAGCGGGCTCAAGCCTCAGATCCGTTTCCT
>JANQFM010000153.1 GCA_028277865.1 Acidobacteriota bacterium | reverse complement strand
GCCAACTGCCAACTGCCAACTGCCAACTGCCAACTGCCAACTGCCAACTGCCAACTGCCAACTGCCAACTGCCAACTGCCAACTGCCAACTGCCTTGGACCCTCTTTTCACCTACATCCCGCAGCCTTTTCATCCACCTTCCCCACCACTGCTTCCAGGCGTTTTTGGGCTTGGCGGAAGGAGGGAGAGGATGTCAGGGCGGATTGGAAGAATTCTTGCAGCGCCGACCAATCGGGATGGCTCCTGGTGCGTTCTTGGACCTCTTCGATGCTTTTTTGGAGCACCCAGTAGCCTGCATCGTCGGCCAGCAATGCGGCCTCGTCTTGCCGGGTCCAGCTACCGGTCAGGCTGATCAGCCCCATCACGCCCTGGACCGTCGCAAGGCGATCGGGATATTTGCGGGTAAGGAAGCGGAAACGCTGCTCCTTTTGACGGATGAGCTTGAGCTGAAAGTCCACGTTGAGTGTGGCCACTTCTTCCAGGTGAGGCAGATTGGACGCGATCAAGCTGCGCAAATCGCGCTGCAGCTGGCGTTGCGCGTCGGCGAACTCGGAGTGGACTCGGGCAAGGCAGTCCGCACGGTCGGCGGCCCTAACCGGGCAAATCCAACAAGCCAACAACAGAAGTAATGCCGATCCAAGCCGTCTCGTCGTTGCTGTGTTCATTTGTGCACTCCGAGCTTCGCCGCTGCATCCACATCATGTCAAGCAGGGCGATTGCCGTCAATTCCAGCGGGTGGGAGTTTCGCGCCAAGACGCAAAGTTCAGAAAAGGACGGTTTGAATCGACGATAGGAATCTGGGCGTTCTTTGCGACTTGGCGCGAGACTCCCGAATCTGCTCGGCAGGTGTTGATCTGAGGGCTACAATTGCTTGGCTCGAATTCAGTGAAGGGTCGCAACACGATGAAAGGATCAGAACTGTCGGCCGCTCATGAGTTTCAAGGCGCCTTCCGGCTGTGGTGGCTGCCGATCGTCCTGGCGCTCTTGTCGGGCTGGCTGCTTTTGCTGTCCTTTCCCCCTCACGGACCCGGGTTTTTGGCTTTTTTTGCTCTGGTTCCGTTGCTCCATGTTGCCGAGCGTTCGCGGAGCCTGCGGCAAGGATTCCTGCTCGGTGCCGTCTCGGGCTTGGCTTTCTTTATTCCAGGGGCACATTGGATCAGCTATGTCTCCAGCCTGGGCTGGATTGCCCTGGCTGTCTACTGCGCTCTTTACTTTGGAGTCTTCGGGCTGCTGTGCCGCCTCTTTTACCTGCGCAGCGGCGCCCTTTACCCGTTTGTGCTGGCGGCCGGCTGGACCGTGCTGGAGCAGGCCCGCTTTTCCTTGCTGAGCGGGTTCGCCTGGTTTCCAATTTCCCATACCCAGCACGGCTTTCATCACTTCATTCAGTTCGCCGACCTGTTCGGCACACACGGTTTGGGAGCGGTCGTGGTGGGAGTCAATGCCGCCTTGGCTGCGGGGCTGGCCCGCTGGAGGCGATGCCAGACATTCACGCCGCGCCTGCTGTTGGGACCGGTCGCGGCGGCTTTGGCGCTGCTGGCCGTCCCCAGCCTTTACGGCATCTGGCGCCTGCAGACTCTTGAGATCGTCCCTTCCCTGCGGGTGGCGGTGGTTCAGGCCAGCATTCCCCAAGAGCTGAAAGAGGTTTTCACGGGCGTTTACAGTCCGAGGAAGATCCTGGAGGATTACCTGGCCCTCAGCCGGACGCTGGTGGGGCAGGATTTGGATTTGGTGGTGTGGCCTGAAACCGTGGTGCTGCCTCCCTACCAGCTGAACGTGGCTCCCGACCTGCTCAATGGCAGTTCGGCCCGAAGTTCTCAGCTGGCACAGTCCGAACTGGTTCGCCTGGCTCGTCAGCTCGACTCCCATCTGCTCATCGGCGCCATAGTGAGGCTGCCGCCCCGGCACGGCTATGTGGGCGATGCCGAGCAGGCGCTGCGCATTCCGCAGGCCGACTGGAATCAGCGCTACAACAGCGCCATCCTCTTCGATCGCCAGGGCCGCTATGTGGACCGCTACGACAAGATTCACATCGTCCCCTTCGGCGAATACATCCCGCTGCGCAGCACTTTCCCTTTTCTGGCCGATCTGGTTCCTTTTCAGGTGATGCTCTCGCCCGGTCAGCGCCACACCGTTTTTCGGTTGGAGGCTGGTGAAAGCGAAACGGCCTTCGGCACCATGATCTGCTATGACGACATGTTTTCCGGGCTGGCCCGCAGCCTGCGCCGTTCCGGAGCGGATTTCCTGGTCAACATCTCCAACGACGCCTGGTACCAGACCAGCAGCGAACTGGACCAGCACTTCGTAGCTGCACGCTTTCGCGCCATCGAAAACCGGGTGGGCCTGGTGCGCAGCGGAAACAACGGCATCACCGGCTTGATCGGCCCGGACGGCGTCGTCGATCAACTCTTGGGAAGCGAAGTGGATGGGGAGGTTGTTTACAAAGACTCACACGGCGTTTTGGTCGGGCGACTGCGGACTTCCGTGCAAAGAAGCCTTTTTTTCTGGTTGGGAAACTGGGCGGTCTTTCTTTTGTCAGCGCTTCTTCTCCTGCTTGGCTACGCCCGGCTGGTTTCGCGCAAAGCCGCAAAGAGCGCAAAGTGAAGAGCCCCGAAAAGTGCAGATTCCGCAACTTGATTGCCGGCCGGACCTCTCCCCCGTTCGTCGTCTGATGTGACCGCGATCATCCAGTCGCGCCGATGCGGATTGCCGGGCCGCGGTTGAAGGCACAGAGCCCTTTGGAAACCTCGTGGATCCGTAGGCGGGATCTGCTAACATGGCCCGATCCGGGTGTTCAAGGTCGGGCTGTTTCGGAAGGACTTCTGATGATCTATCGGGCTGGGTCGGCTAGGGTTCGAGCAACTGGGCTGCTGGTTCTGCTGCTGGGGGGAGTACTCGGCTGCGGGGCGCCGGACCTGCAGCCCACCGTCATCTTGATTTCGCTGGACGGCTTCCGCTGGGATTACCAGTCGATGACCGAGACCCCCCACCTGGACCGTCTGGCCAACTCGGGCGTGCGGGCCAAGGGGCTGATCCCGGTCTTTCCTTCCAAGACCTTCCCCAACCACTACTCCATCGTGACCGGCCTTTATCCCGAAAACCACGGCATCATCGCCAACAACATGTACGACCCCCGATGGGACCAGGAGTTCAATACCAGGCAGCGCGACCTTCAGGCCCAGGGACGCTGGTGGGAAGGGGAGCCGATCTGGGTGACGGCCATCAAGGCGGGCTACAAGGCGGCGCCGATGTTTTGGCCGGGGTCCGAGGCCGCCATACAGGGCATCCGGCCCACTTATTGGATGGAGTTCGATTCGGAATTCCCCTATGAGCAGCGCATCGGGCAAGTGCTGGCCTGGCTCGACCTGCCGGCAGCGGAACGCCCCGCCTTCATCGCCACCTATTATTCGATCGTGGACAGCCGGGGGCACGAGTTCGGGCCCGGATCCGAGCCGCTTCTGGAGGCCGTTCGCCAAGTGGATGCCCTGGTGGGGCTGCTCATCCAGGGACTGGAGGAGCGAAAGCTGTTTTCCAAGGTCCACATCCTGATCGTCTCCGACCACGGAATGGCCGCCACCGGAGAAGAGCGGGTCTTGTACATCGATGACTATCTCGACTTGAGCCGGTTAAGGGTCGTGGACCTGAACCCAATTGCCCATCTGCTGCCTGAGCCGGACTATCTGGAGGAGGCCTTTCAGGCCTTGCAGGGTGCCCCTCACCTGACGGTGTACCGCAAAGAGGAGATGCCGGCCCGCTTTCACTTGAGCAATCATCCGCGCATCACTCCCCTGATCGCCCTGGCGGACGAGGGATGGATCCTGGCCCGCCGCGATCGTCCCCGCAACCGTCCCTTCTCGCTGGGGAACCACGGCTACGACAACGCCCTCCAGTCCATGCAAGGGATATTTATTGCCCATGGGCCGGACTTCAGGCAGGGACTGGTCGCCGAGCCCTTCAGCAATCTGCACATCTACCCTTTGATGTGCCACATCCTGGGATTGCAGCCTGCCCCCAACGACGGTGACTTGGAGGCGGTGCAGTCCTTATTGAAAAGCGGCGGAAGCGTCCCATGAGGGGAAGAGTGCACCGGACAGGGCTGCTCCCTTTGGCGCTTCTGCTTTTTTCCACGGCGGCACTGGCCCAACAGACTTTCGAACTGCAGGGCGAGGTTCACGCCGAACCCGGTGTCCGCCTCAAATGGGCGCGCGCCCTGGTCACCCTGCAAGGCGCCTGGACTCCCTTCACCGCCCAAACCTGGACCGACTTGGGCGGCCGCTTCAGGTTTCGCAAGCTGCCGGCCGGACTCTACAATCTGACCGCCCAATTCCCCAGGCGGGGGATTCGGCGCGAAAGCGTGGACATCTCGGCCAGCTTGGCCGACGACCGAGGCCGCATCCGGCACACCATTACTCTGCAGCCGGTCCCGGCCCAGCAGACGGCCACCGTTTCGGCGCATCAGCTGACAATTCCGGAAAAGGCCCGCAAAGAATACTCCCGGGCCCAAAAAAAGCTCTCCCGCCGCAAGGTCGACCAGGCGGTTGCTCATCTGGAGAAGGCGGTCCAACTGGCGCCGCACTTCAGCCAAGCCCTCAACAACCTGGGTACCATCGCCTTCCAGCGTCGGGAATTCGGCAAGGCCCGGCAGTTCTTTGAACAGGCCTTGAAGGCCGATCCGATGGCATACAATCCGTTGGTCAACCTGGGGGGCGCCCTGATCCGACTGAACGAGTTCCCAAAGGCGCTGCAAATCAACCGGCAGGCGGTGGAAAAGCGTCCTCAGGACCCTCTGGCTCACTCCCAGCTGGGACGCAGCTACATGCTCTTGGGACAGGACGAGAAAGCTGTCGAGCATCTCAGCCGTACCCGAGACCTGGACGCGGGCCACTTCAGCTTCCCCCGCCTCTCCCTGGCCCTGATCCACTGGCGCAACGGTCGCCGGGAGGAGGCTGTGAAAGAGCTGGAGGAGTTCCTGCGCCGCCACCCCGATGCTCCGCAAGCGGAGTCCGTCCGGCAACAGTTGGCGAGGCAAAGCCTCAGACCGGAAGGCAGTAGGCAGTAGGCAGTAGATTCAGAATCGGGAGTAATCTAGTCTCAGCGGCCTGCTTCTGGACTACAGCCTACAGGCTTCTCTGGAGCTTCGAAAGGGCACGACAGTCTCACCAAATTCACGCGAAGTACTTTTTGTGAAGTCGTTGTGACACATTCGGCGGGGCCAAGTGCCCACCACCGGGCCTGTCCCTGTGGAAGCCGTGATTGACAGCTAGAATCGGACCTCAGAGAACCTCACGGCCACCACGGGGTACGTCCCCGTGGGGCCATGATTTGCCGCTGCTTCGGATGGTAGGATTGTTTCGGGTCGGCAAACGCATGCACCCATTGCCGCCTGAATTCAATCGAGTCGCCAACGCTGAGGTTTGAAGGGCCGTTGGGTCGCCTGTCGCTGCTTCTCCGAGCTGCTCGCCCGCTGCTGCATCGATAATCAATCATCGCCCCACCGGGTCGGGCCCGGCGGTGGCGCATTCCTTTTGATCTGCGTTTCTAGCTGTCAATCACCGCCCCACGGGGACGGGCCCCGTAGGTGGCGAAGACGATCAAGCGTACTGATCCACTCTGAGCTATTGATGTTGAGATACCGAAGTTGAATTCAAGTGCTATATTTGCCATCAAGAAGCCCGTCACCGTGACAGTGAGGGTGCTTTGCAAACGAAAATTACGCCACCATGGAACCTGCCCCTATAGACCGATGGTTGAGTGCAGTGCTGAAGAGATGCCCAAGCCGATTTACACTATCAAAAACTGCCGCTTCGCCTACCAGCTCAATTGGTCCGTCGCTTTGTTCTGGAACTCAGCGCTTCTCGATCCAAAGTTCTGGGTCGATGAACTCAAAACCGCCACACAGCCCGATGGTGTTCGGATCTTGGATTACAGCAACAAAGATGAGAAAACCAGTCTGCTTCTGGTTTCGACCTTACCCGGTGTCGCACCGCCGCAAGTCGTCCGTTCCTTGAAAGGCCGTCTGCAGCATCTCGTGCTGAACCAGCGCCCAAAAGCATTTCGGCGCAACTATTCGATCCTCAGTGTCGGTGCTTCCAATCAGCGAACCCTGGAAGGCTACCTTGACGGGCAACTTCAGAGACACCCTATGGCCGACCCGCGCGTCCAAGCCCGTTTCGCCCGTTATCAGGTCGGCAGTTCGGTCGATCTGGCCACTCCTCGGCGAAGCTCTCACGGGCAGTACATCTACAATCTTCACATCGTGTTAGTGCGCCGCCAGCGACATCGGATTTCAGATGAGGGAAGCATTGCCAGAGTCCGCGCAATGATTCTGAGAGCCAGCAATAAGAAAGGACACTTCCTTCGAAAGGCTGCTGTGGTTTCTGACCATATCCATTTGGCTCTGGGCGCGGATTTAAACGAATCGCCAGCCGAGGTGGCCTTGGGATATTTGAACAATGTCGCCTACATCGAAGGCCTGAAGCCCGTTTTTCAGTTTGGCGCCTACCTGGGAACCTTTGGGGAGTACGACCGCGGAGCCATACGGTCAGTTCTGGAAAAGTCTAACGATGGGTCCAGGAGGGCGAGCCTCAAGACCGCTGATTCAGGGCCGATCTCTGCTAGCGTGTGTTTGCCAGACAAAGAGCCGCCAACGGGTCCGCCTCGGTGGAGCGGGGAAGAGGTGAGGACGCCGCCTTATCGGTGCCGACGGGGACGCAGGCGGCGCTTTCCCTTGTGCTCGATCTTGAGGATGGCGTAATCCTCCTTGATGTCCGGGCTGTCGTAGTTGATCTTGTTGATCTGCTGGGCCAGGGTTTCGAAAGCCAAGGGTTCGATGGGCTCCAGTTCGTAGCGGTGGCGGCCCAGGTCGATGGCGATTCGGGCGGGTTTGGAGAAGTCCTCGAAGTCGCCGATCAGGTCGATGGCGATGAAGCTGCTGCCCAGTACCCTGAAGGAGGGCGTCACGTAAGGCTCGGCACCGGTCTCCATGGAGAATTTCTCGACTTTGGCACGCTTTCCCTGCTGATTGTAGATGCGGATCTGGTTGGGCCGCAAAGGCCATTCCCCTTCGCCGAAGGTGATGATGTTGACCACCGGCGTCTTGCCGACCATCTCGATCGTCCAGATGAAGTCATAATCGATGTAGATGTGGTGGGTGAAAGATTCCTGTTCGGGCTTTTGTGCCGCCTCCTCTTGGGGCTGAGCCCCCAGGGGTGAAATCCAGCTCATCGTCAGCAGGGCGAAGGCGAGTCGGAGTCTCATGATTCCCATTCTAGCAAGAAGATCTCGGGCATCCCGGCGGGCTGGGAACCAAATCCTGCCCGGGGCGTGTATGCTCATACCGGAAGGCATAGGGGGAGAAGAGGATTCGCGGTTCGCAGCCCGAAACCCGGAAGCAAGGAACCCGACTCCTGACTCCCGACTGCCGCAGCGCGGATGCGATGAATTCGAGAATGCCGCTATGTTTACGGAAGGCATCTCGCTGAGTGCCAAATGAAGGAGAGCACGATGCAAGGATCGACTCTTGGGTCGAATGGGTTGAGGCGGATTTGGACGGTGATTGCATGGGCAACCTGCGGCACGGCGCTGTGGGCATGGAGCGGGCCTGACCAGGCAACTTGGCCGCAGTTTCGGGGTGCCGACGGCTCAGGGGTCGCGGTCGGCGAGGGATTGCCGGAAAGGTGGTCCAAGAGCGATAACGTTCTCTGGAGCCGCGAGATTCCGGGCCGGGGCTGGTCTTCGCCTGTGGTGTGGGGACAGCGCGTATTCGTCACCTCGGCTGTCCAGCAAGGGGACTTCAAAGAGCCCTGGACGGGCATTTACGGCAACGAGTACATCGCTGAACTCCGACGCCAGGGTCTGTCCCAGGACGAGATCATGAGCCGCGTCCGAGCACGCGACAGTGAAGTCCCCGAGGAGTCGGAAGAGGTCCGATGGATGGTCTATTGCCTGGACGCAGCCAGCGGGCGCATCCTCTGGGAACGCCAGGCTCATCGGGGGCTGCCCTTCGGAGGCCGCCACCGCAAGAACACCTACGCCTCGGAAACCCCGGTCACCGACGGCCAGCGCGTTTATGCCTACTTCGGAAACGTAGGCCTGTTCGCCTTCAGCGTCGAGGGAGAGCCCCTTTGGCAGCGCAAGTGGGCGCCGGGCAAGATCTACCTGGATTTCGGAACCTCCTCTTCGCCATCTCTTCACGGCAACCGCCTCTTTGTGCTCCAGGATATGCAGGACGGCGGATTTCTGGCCGCAATCGACGTCGAGACAGGTCAGCAGCTTTGGTACCAGGAGCGCAGCTTCGAGCATCCGCAGATTCGGTCGGGGTTCTCGACTCCCTTCGTTTGGTCCAACTCCAAGCGTACCGAAGTGGTCACCTTGGGTCCCCAGATCCTGATCAGCTACGATTTGCAGGGGAACGAACTGTGGAGGCAAGCGGGGCAGAGCCTGGTGGCCGCTCCCACCCCTATCGCCCAAGGCGACATGCTCTTTTCCGGCTCGGGCTCTCCCAGTGAGCCGGTTCGGCCCCTCTTTGCCGTCAGGGCCGGCGCTTCGGGAAACATCTCTTTGGCCGAAAAGGAAAAGAGCAGCCAATACGTCGCATGGAGCCAGCCGCGGGGCGGTTCCTACATCACTTCCCCCATCGTTTACGGCGACCGGATCTACGTCCTTTACGACAAGGGATTCCTGGCCGCTTTTGACACCGCCAGCGGCGATCAGCTTTTCAAAGCCCGCTTCGAACGCGGGGGGCACGCCTTTTCCAGTTCCCCCTGGGCCTACCAGGGCAAGATCTTTTGCCTCAGCGAGGAGGGGCTCACCTTTGTACTGCAGGCTGCAGATGAGTACAAGGTACTGGCCAAAAACGACTTGGAGGAGATGAGCCTGGCCACGCCCGCCATTGCCCACGGCAGCCTCTTTATCCGCACGGCGACACGTTTGTATCGGATAGGGGAAGGGGGTTCACGCCGAGGCGCAGAGGCGCGGAGGGAGGCGGATGAGGGAGAGAGAAGGGAATGAGGGGAAGGTGAAACGAGTTCTTTTGTTGGCTGCGGCGGCATTGATCGGGGTGGTGGGGTTTTTTGTCTATCAGCGCATCGGGGAAGGCAAGCAGGCTGTCGAATTTGCACAAGCTTCCCAAAGGCCGTTGGTGGGGGAAATGGTCTTCGAGTCGGGCCAGAAGAGGTTTCGGCTTGCGGATTTGAAGGGAAGGATCGTGTTGGTGGACGTTTGGGCCACCTGGTGCCCTCCCTGCATCGCCGCCCTTCCCGAACTGATCCGGATGCAGAAGCGCTACAAGGACGATTTGGTGATCGTCGGCCTGAACGTGGATGAGGCCGGATGGGAAGTGGTGGAGCCCTTCCTGCATCGCCGCCCTGAGATCAACTATCCGGTCGTCCGCTCCGACCCGCCTTCCAGAATCCTCTTCAACACCATCATCGACGTTCCCCCTTTGGGAAAGGTCAGCGCATTGCCCTCCGGCTTCCTGCTCGACCGCCAGGGGCGCCTGGTTGCCAAGTACGTGGGCGGCGGAAACAGTGCCCGGATCGAAGGCGACGTCCAGCGCCTGCTGCGGGAATGATCCTACGCTTCGAGAAAAGCAAGTGGGGTCTTGCCACACAGCAACAAGAGTGCACAGAGAAGGATCAGAAGGGTTCTCTGTGCCTTTGCGCCTCTGTGCCTTCCTATCTTCGTCTGAGGATTCGTCGGTAGACTTCACGCCGGTGAGCGACTCCAATGACGTAGACGACAATCTCTGTGGCATGCACCTCGTAGACGATTCGATGATTGCCCACACGGATTCTGTAAGCGTTTTCACGCCCACGAAGACGGATTGCTCCGACTGGCGTCGGGGTTTCCGCCAGACTTTCGATGATCTCTTTCACCCTGCGGCCAATGCTCTGGGGAAGCCTGCGGATTTCCCCGGGGACGGCGGTGTGGAGCAGAACCTTAAAGCTCGTCCCGCACCTCCTCCCAGGCCACCCAAGGGCCGCTGCGCCGCTTTTCAATCAATTCCAGGTCTTCCGCGTCCTCAAGCCATTGAGCGATGGCTTCCTGGACGGCGGCCTGCACCTTCAGCCCATGTTCCTGGCAGTAGCTGTCCAGCTGCCTCTTGAGATCTTCGTCGATCCGATGCGTCACCGTGACCATGGCTTGATTGTCCCAGAGTATGCAAACATTTGCAAGCCAAAGCTTCAAAAAACGCAGCCCCCTGGACTTGATGGGGAGATTCATCATTGTTGGTTGGTGAACCACGTGGCTATGGACACTTGGGCTTTCCATCGATACACTTTGGCTCTGGGTGAATTTAGATCGGTTCGGAGCCGGGGCGAGGCCTCGCCTCGGAGGAGTCAGAAAGAAGTTTGTTTGCTGCCTGGTGGCCTGGTTGGTCTGTGTGCCGTTGGCCGCAGTCGATTGCCGGGACCAGGAAAAGCCCCAGGCCGATCAGCCTGCCCGGGCATTACCGGTCCCGATTAATCCTCCGCCTTGCAGCTGGTACGCCCCCACATCGATCAGCTCCACCCGGCGTTCTCCCGAAACGCCTTCCTACGTCCGGCAATTCGAAAGACCCGGCTGGCTGGACCTTGGGCTGGAACAGCGGAGCCGGTTTGAAAGCCTCGAAAACACCTATTTGTTCGATGGGGTGGACAGCAGTCACTTTCCGCTGCGCACCCGCTTCTTCTTCGGAATCCGAAATATCCTGGATCCTTTCCGTTTCGCTGTGGAGCTTCAGGATTCCACTCAACTGGGAGGCCAAATCCCGGAAAACCCCTCCACGGACAACCGACTGGATTTCCTGCAGTTTTTCGGCGAGCTGCACTTGTCCAACTTTGCCGGCCTGAACCGTCCCCTGCGCTTGCGGGTGGGCCGCCTCAGCTTCGACTCGGTGGATCGCCGGCTGGTCTCGCGCAGCGGCTACCGCAACACCACCAACAACTTTGACGGAGTGCGGCTCAAGATCGGGGAGCCGGTCGACGACTGGGAACTGGAGTTTTTTTCCCTTTGGCCGGTCATACGGGAAGTCGAATCGCCGGACACCCCGGATCGCAGCCGCAACCTGCTGGGATTCAGTGCCGCCTGGCGCCGTTGGCGGATCGGGATCCTGGAGCCCTACTACCTGTTCCTCAACCAGGACGAGAGCGCCGCCTTGGGCAGGTCTGTCCATACGGCCGGAATGCATCTTTACGGCCCCATTGCAGACAGCCGCTTCGACTACGACCTCAACGCAGCCTTGCAGTGGGGCAGGGAAGGCTCTGCAGGCCGTCGGGCCCACGCCTGGCATGCAGAAGTCGGCTACACTTTCGAGCACGACTGGAAGCCTCGGGCCGCTATGTGGTTCAACTACGCCAGTGGCGAGAACCCGGACGACGACCGAATTCAGCGCTTCGATTCCCTCTTCGGATCCTCATCGACCTTTTACAGCTTTGCCGGCCTGTTCAACTGGCAGAACATGATCAACCCAACCGTCCACGTCAGCTTGAACCCGGGAAGGCTTGGGCTCAACTTCCTTTATCGAGCCTACTGGCTGGCCAACAGCAAAGATGCCTTTGCCCGAGCCCGCCTGCACGATCCCACTGGGCGAAGCGGGAGCCTTGCGGGCCAGGCCTTCGAGTTTTCAGCCAAGCGGGCCTTGAACAGTTACCTGACCCTGGACCTTCGCTACAGCCACTTCTTCCCCGGCAGCTTCGTCGACAACCAGGGAACGGCGCCTCAAAGCGACATGGTGTCAGTCTGGCTCACCTTCAACCCCTGAAGAATCAATCTCTTCTCCTTTCCTTCTCGCCGCGCCTCTGTGCCTCTGCGTAAACCCCTCAGCCCTTGAAGATCCTCCATTCCCTGTCCACGATTAACCGGGCGCCCCGCCTGAAGCTCAGGTAGGCCCAGGCCCACTGGATGACCACGAAGAGGCGGTTCTTGAATCCCGTCAGGTAGTAGATGTGGACCACCAGCCAGGCCAGCCAGGCCAGGAATCCGGAAAGGCGCACCCTGCCGGATTCCAGGACGGCCCGGCTGCGTCCGATGGTGGCCATTTGGCCCTTGTCAAGGTAGCGGAAGGGCTGCCGCTGCTGCCCATCGATTTCGCGCAGGATGTTGCGGGCGATGCAGCGCCCCTGCTGAAGGGCCACCGGCGCCTGGCCGGGCAACAGCTTGCCCTCCTGCTCGAAGCGAGCCTGGTCTCCGGCCACGAAGACCTTCGGGTAGTCGGCCAGGCTGAGGTCTGATTCCACCAGGATTCGTCCTTGGGGATCCACATCCACCCCCATCTGCTTGCCCAAGCCGGAGGCTTCCACTCCTGCCGCCCACAGCACCGTTGAGGCGCGCAGGCGTTCTTCGCCCAGCTCGACTCCTTGCAGGTCCACCTGGGTGACCCGGCTGGATACCCATACCTGCACTCCCAGCTTTTCCAGCTGGCGGGCCGCCTTGGCGCTCAGGCTTTCGTGAAAGCCGGGCAGGATGCGGGGGCCGGCTTCGATCAAAATGACACGGGTGCGCTTGGGGTCGATGTTGCGGAAGTCGCGGGCCAGCGTGAAGCGGCTCATTTCGCCGATGGCGCCTGCCAACTCCACTCCAGTGGGGCCTGCACCCACGATGACAAAGGTCAGCAGGGACTTTTGCGCTTTTGGATCGGATTCTATTTCAGCCTTTTCGAAGGCTTCCAATACCCGTCGGCGGATCTCGGTAGCCTGCTCGATGCTTTTCAGGCCGGGCGCGTACTTCTCCCAATCGTCATTTCCAAAGTAGGTATGCTGGGCACCGCAAGCCAGCAGGAGATAGTCGTAGTCGAAATTTCCGCAGTCAGCCTGCAATTGCCGCTTTTCCAGATGCACAGCCGTCACGTTGGCCTGGATCACCCGGATATTGCGGAAAGCGGAAAGCAAGCTGCGGATGGGCGCAGCGATCTCGGCAGGGCTCAACCCCGCCATGGCCACCTGATAGAGAAGCGGCTGGAAGAGGTGATGGTTGTTGCGGTCGATCAGGGTGACTTCGACCTTGCCCGGCGCTTTTCCCATCATCTTGGCGGCGTTCAATCCGGCAAACCCGCCACCTGCAATGACCACCTTTTTCATGTTGCAGCGAAATCATATGGTCTCCGGAGGGTTTCGCGCTGAGATGCCAAGAGCGCAAGGCAGCACTCACTCTGCCGCCTGCAACTCCTCGGCGGTTACCGTCGCCGTACCCCGCTTGGTGACTACAATCCCGCCCGCGCAGTTGGCCAGGCGGGCGGCTTCGCCGAAGCGGGCACCGGCAGCCAAGGCCGTGGTATAGGTCGCGATCACGGTATCCCCGGCACCGGTCACATCCGCCACCTCATCGCTGCCGTAAACCGGAATGTGAACGGCGTTTTCAGGTTCGATCAAGGACAGGCCCAGACGTCCCCGAGTCACAAGAAGCGACTCCAACTGATGCTCTTGCAGGCACTGCTGACCGACTTCCACCAAGCGTTGGTCATCATGGTCGAGGCGTTTTCTCAGGACCGATTCCAATTCAGAGATGTTGGGAGTGACGGTGGTGGCGCCCGGATAGCCGAAGGGGTCGTCGCGCGAATCCACGGTGATGGGGCGCCCGTGGCGTCGGGCCAGTTGGATGGCGGCGCGGCGGACCTGTTGGGAGAGGTTGCCGAGGCTGTAGTCGGAAAGGATGACGGCGTCACAGTCAGGAACCAGCTCCTGCAAGGACCGCAGTAGCTTTGCCTCCTGCCTTTCGTCCGGCTGAAAGGTATGCTCGTAATCGATCCGCACCACCTGTTGGCGGAAGGACTGAAAGGAACCTGCCAGGATGCGCGCCTTGCGGGTGGTGGTCAATCCGGCTTCCCGGAAAACGCGGGAGGCATCAACCCCTGCGGGCCAGGCCTGGGTGAGCTGGCGGGCCGCCTCATCGTCCCCCACGCAGCCCAGTGCAACCGCCTGGGCGCCCAGCGAAGCCACGTTGGCCACCGTGTTGGCCGCCCCGCCGGGACGGTATTCCGATTGCAGGTACTTGAGGATGAGCACCGGCGCTTCGCGCGAAACGCGCGAGATGTCCGACAAGGCGAACTCGTCGAGCAGGAAGTCCCCCACAACCAGGATCTTGAGGCGGGGCAAGCGCTCAATCATCTTCTCTCGGAACACGGCGGTCCTCCAGAATCCATTGCGCCGCCTGCAGGATGTCGGATGCGACGTGTTCGGGCCGGTCCAGGGGCCGCCGGTTGCCCGTCGAGTCGTTTCGTGGCGGGTTGAGCTTTTCGAGCCGGCTCGCCGATTGGGTGCCTTGTCCCGTCTTGACAAGCACCGCCGCCTTGCAGCCGGCCCGATGCCCGGCAACGATGTCGCTCATCTTGTCGCCGATCATGTAGCTGCGTGCCAAGTCGATCCCCAGAGCTTCGGCGGCTCGTCGCAACAGGCCCGGCTCCGGCTTGCGGCAGTTGCAGTGGCGCCGGTACTGGGCCACCTCGGCTCGGGGGTGGTGAGGGCAAAAATAGATGGCATCCAAAGGGGAGCCCTGGTGCAGGAATGCCTCCCGCAGGATGTCGTGAATGTCGTGCAGGGTCTTTTCGCTGAAAAGCCCCCGAGCCAGCCCCGACTGGTTGGTGACCACCACGACCTTCATTCCCACTTCGCGGATGAGCTGCACGGCGTCCAGCGCCTCGCCGTAGATGACCAGCCCTTCGGGATCATCCAGGTAGCCGGAATCCTCAACGATGGTTCCGTCGCGATCCAGGAATACAGCACTTTCAGCCATGCTTGAACACCTTGCAGACTGCTTCGAAAACCTCCTCCACCGAGATTCTGTCAAAGCAGCGCTGGTCGATCGGGCATTCTCGCAGAAGGCAGGGGCTGCATTCAACATGTTTGTGCAAAACACGGGCCTTTGGGCTGAAGGGCCCTGTGGCCACCTCGTCGGTGGATCCGAAGATGGCCACTTGGGGAATGCCGAGCGCCGCTGCCAAGTGCATGGGGCCGGAATCGTTGCTCACGAAGCAGTCGCAGCAGGCGATGACGCCCGCCAGGGCTGCCAGGCTGGTTTTGCCGCTCAGCAGGTGCAGCCGGTCACCTCGCCGCATCGAGCCTCGAACCTGCTCGGCGATGGCACGTTCAGAGTTGGATCCCACCACTGCCACCTGTGCGCCGCACTCGTCGATCAGACGGTCGGCGAGTTCCGCGTAGCGATCCGGAAACCATCGCTTGGCCGATCCGAAGGCAGCACCCGGGTTGAGGACCGCCAGCAGGGATCCCTGCTGGATGCCTTCGCTGTTCAACAGCCTGCGGGCCTCCTCGATCCAAACGTCGGGCGGATGAAGGCGGATGTCGGGCTGAAACTCAGGATTGTCCAAATAGTCAATCTCGGAAAGCCCGGTTTGATGGAGGAGGTCCAGATAGTAGTAAGCCTGGTGCCGGTCGAGCTGCCGAATGCGCGGCACGGCCCGGCGCGTCAGCAGCAGCCGCCGTCCGTCGGTGGCATAGCCGATTCGTTCAGGGACGCCGCCCAAGAAGGCCTGCAGCCCCGCCCTGAAAGCGTTTTGAAAGAGAATGGCGCGGTCGAATCCCTTCAGTCGGCGGCGTACCCCAATCCAACCTCCCAGATCCTCCGGGTGCATGACATCGTCCACCAAACCCTGCTGCTCAAACAGCCCCGCCACCCAACGCCGTGCCAGCAGGGTGATACGGTCTTGGGGAAAGAGCCGCCGCAGTTCGCGAAAGGCTGCCAGCGACATGATGGTGTCGCCGATCCAGTTGGTCCCCCGAACCAGAGTCCGCCGCTCCATGACTGGAGATCTTAACCCGGTTTCCCCACGGGTTGCCTGCTGCGGAGCCGCGATCATCACCCTGGCTGCGTTGCGCACTCTCGGCCTGCTCGACTAAGGAAAAAACTGGCGCGGAGAATGTGAGGCCACGTGCCGGGCTCGTCCCGGTCGGGCCATGTTTGGAAACCAGAGCCGGGCAAAAGGCGTGATTCGCCACCCCCGAGCTTGCCTCGGTGGGGCGATGTTTCCTGCGCAAAGGGCGAGATGGCCGGATTGCAGCAATTGCCCGCAAGAGCTTCCAGTTTCAGGGCCGCGAAAGGTTGCAGGTGGTGGCTGCGCGCGTTTGCCTGGGCTGGGAGGATTAGCTGGCGACCTGGGATCCCAACCATGAAACATCGCTCCACGGAGTCGAGCTCCGTGGTGGCGATAGCGATTTTGAACCGGTCTGGTTACTAAACATAGCCCGACCGGGACGAGCCCGGCACGTGGCCTTTTTTGCTTTCAAGGCAAATCCCCTTACGTGAGCGGTATTTCCATTTGAGGCAGGTTTTACAACGGAGGTACAGAGTGCACGCAGAAGAACCAGCAGAAGCTCTCTGATCTCTGTGCCTTTGTGCCTGTGTAGTTTCTTCTTTCCGGTCCGCTGGCGGAGCGACCGGTTGACTGGTGAACAAAGCTGGGCGCGGGCATCCTGGCCCAGGTTGGGTGCCTTCACCCACTTTCGGCTGCGAAATCGCATTCCCCTGCTGGCATCGAAGTTGCCTCGGTGCCTGAAAGAAGGAGCCGGCAAATGAGAATCCTGGTTTACGGCGCCGGTAACATGGGCAGCCTTTATGCCGCCCTCTTGAAGCAATCCGGCCAAGAAGTCTCCATCCTGGCCAGGGGGCAGCGCCTGGCAGACATCCGTGAGCATGGGATCCAGCTCGAAGATTTCGTCACGGGAAAGCCTGAAACGGTGCGTGTCCAAGCCGTTGAGCGGCTTGAGGCAGAGGATGCCTACGACCTTGTACTGGTCATCCTGCCCAAGGACTGCCTTTCGGAAGTCCTGCCGATCTTGGCCGCCAACCGCCGAACGCCCAACGTCTTGTTTTTCGGCAACAACGCTGCCGGTCCCCGTCAGATGGTCGAAGCGTTGGGCCGCAAGCGAGTCCTTCTCGGCTTCCCCGGCAGCGCTGCTTTGGCCTGTGGTCACCGCATCCGCTATCTGATCCTCTCCGAGAGGGAGCAGCCCACCACCATCGGCGAGTTGGAGGAGGGAAGATCCCCGCGCCTTCAGGCCATCGCCGAGGCTCTCAAAGGGGCTGGATTCCCCGTCTCGATCTGCCCGGACATGGACGCATGGCTCAAGACCCACGCCGCCGAGATCAGTTCCACCGCCTGCGCCTTGTACATGACGGGAGGCAACCCCCGTCGGCTGGCACGCACCCGCGATGCCCTGCTGCTGATGCTGCGGGCGATCCGCGAGGGCTATAAGGCCTTGTCCGCCCAGGGCATTCCCATCACACCCAAGAACCACAGAGTCTTTCAGTGGCTTCCCGAACCGCTGCTGCTGGCCGTGATGAGGCGCATGATCGAAAGCGACTCCACCTCCATCAAGGTCGGTCACGCGCTGCACGCACGCCGGGAGATGAAGGTCATCGCCGAAGAGTTGCGCGACTTGGTCCAGGCAGCCAACGTCCGCACACCCTCGATCGACATCCTGAACCGCTACCTTGACGAACGGACGGAGCCCATTCCCGAAGGGAGCGCGGAGATTCCTGTCAGTTGGATGGCAGTTTGGGTTGTGCTGGCAGTGTTTGCACTGTCGGCTGCGTTGCTGTCGCTGGGAATGTGAGAGGGTCCAAGGTCCAAGGTCCAAGGTCCAAAGTTTGGGGTTCCGGGTTCCGGGCTCCAGGTTCTGGGCTCCAGGTTCCGGATTCCAGAGTCCGAATCCCGACAACCCGGGACCCGGAACCTGGAACCCGAAATCCTTCTGCGGTCGGTCTGAGGCGTCGCTTCGCTAGGGCTTTTGCCGGTTCTCGGCCTTTAGGCGACTGAACTCCAGCAGGATATTGCTGCATGCCCTGCACTCCGCGATGTGGTCACGCATTGCTTCCAAGCGGTTGCCGGTCAACTCTCGGTCACGATAGGAAACCAATTCAGCCAGTGCAGGGTGCTCGCTGAGCGAGCGTTCCCGCTGT
The DNA here is from genome assembly GCA_028277865.1 of Acidobacteriota bacterium. Lineage (GTDB taxonomy): Bacteria > Acidobacteriota > UBA6911 > RPQK01 > DATIPO01 > JANQFM01. The sequence goes on along the minus strand of JANQFM010000153.1, from coordinate 305 downwards.
CGGACCCAGGCGCGTATGGCCCGCTTGAAGGGGATCTTTTCATTCACGGCTCATCCTCCTGGATTTCGGAGAGATATTCGATGATCATGCGCCGCCCCCCCAGGATCGGTTCTGTGGGAGTCTGGCGGCAGTTGTGGCGACGGAGCGGCTTTTTAGGCAAGCAACTCCGTGTTGGAAGGGTGTTCCGTGTTTGGGAAAAGGACGGTTTGCATTGAGCTTGCGTGAGAGTGAAGGCAAAACGAATCCTCATTCCGGGGAAGTGTCAGCCCGCAGATGTACTGCTGCTGCTGTACCCATGATTCCGC
>JANQFM010000115.1 GCA_028277865.1 Acidobacteriota bacterium | reverse complement strand
CCCTCGCTTCACATCCCCTCTTGGGGGGCGCTGTCTTGGACTTCGATGCTGTGGAAGATGTGCAGGATGCGCCGGGGCTGCTCGGTCGGTTCGAAGCGGGTGGCCCGCAATGAGAGGACCAAGGCTTCCAGCAGCTCTTGGCTGTTGGGGTATTGACGAACGTCCCCTACTCCCACTCCGCTTGCATGCGGCCTTTTACCAGGGAGGTCCAAGATGAGAGTCGCCTCGTTGTCGGGTCCTGCTTCGCGGATGACCTGCTCCAGATCGTCATAGATCCTGGGATCCTGCTGGGCCTCGATAATGGTGATCATGGGCGTGGAGGGGCGGGTTTCCGTCAAGGCGGCAAATTGCTGTAATTGCGGACTGGGCGGCATCAGCACCATCATGAGCGTAAAGCAGGCCATGCTCACCGGCACCGCCGACAGGCGGGAGCAGATAGTGCGCCGGTCCAGGTCGCGCAAATAGGTCGACAGGGACTCGATTCCGCTGCTCAGCCGGCCCCACAGGCTGCGGTCCTTGCGTACCTGAATACGCGACCAGAGGAGGTGCTCGGACGCAGCAGGAAGATGCACGCGGGCCGAGATGGCCCTTTGGACGAGGAGGAGCTCTTCAAAATAAGAGCTGCACAAAGGGCACCCTTCCAAATGCTCCTCAATATTGGATTCCTCCAGCCCTGTCAGTTCACGGTCCAGGTATTCGTGGACTAGAGAGCGAACTTTCCCGCACTTCATAGCGGCATTCCCTCGTTGTAAGGTTGCAGGAGCTTCCGCAGGCGTTCCCGGCCACGGGCGATGCGTGACTTGATGGTCCCCAGCTCCGAATTGAGCAACTGGGCGATCTCCTCATAAGTCAGGCCTTGCACATCCCTCAAGATGACCGCAGCCCGCTGGTCGAATGTCAAGTCCTTGAGCGACTCCTGAAGGGCTTGCTGAAGCTCCTGGGAATAGACTTGATGGTCTTGCCCCGGGCGGTCGCACCCAGGCTCGATGGGAACGGCCTCATCGGCGCCTTTGTCCAGGCCGAGCGAAACTGTCCGGTCCTTCTTGCGCCGCCTCCACCATCGGTTGCGGTTGGCGGCCTGATTGAGGGTGACCCGGTAAAGCCAAGTCTTCAGTGCGCAGTCGCCCCGAAATTGGTGAATCTTGCGGTAAAGGGTCAGGAAAACGTCCTGTGTTACGTCCATCGAGTCCGCCTTGTCGGCCAGCAGCCGAAATGCCAGGCCGTAGACCATGTCCTTGTAGAGCCCGAAGACCTCTTCAAATGCAGCCTCATCGCCTTCCTTGAGGCGCTCCACCAGACCCTCTGTCCGATTCAAGCCAATTCGGGCTGTCAGTGGGCTGGTCAGTTCCGCCATATGCCGAGCCTCTCTCGGGATCTCGATTCGCGTTCTGATTGATTAGAGGGAAACTGGGGCGCAAGAGTTCCAAGAATTGGAGGAAAATTACGCAAGGAGTTTGCGCGGTAAGGTCTCTTCCGCCAATCCGGTCATCTTCACTCCCCCATGCCGAGCCGCAGGATGATGTTGAATTCATCTTCGCCGACCGGCTGCACCGATAGGCGGCTGCGGTTGAGCAGAGCCATCTTTTCCAGCCCAGGGGTCTCCCTCAGCACAGCGAGCGGGATGGGTTCCGCGAACTTGTGCACGAAGGCAATATCCACCATGAACCAGCGGGGATCGTCTTGGCTTGCCTTGGGATCGAAGTGCTTGTCGTTCGGGTCGCGCGCGGTGTGGTCGGGATAGCCCTCGCGGACCACCTTGGCCAGTCCGACCACTGCGGGAGGCTTGGCGTTGCTGTGATAGAAGAGAACCTCATCCCCCACCTTCATCGTGTCGCGCATGAAGTTGCGGGCCTGGTAATTGCGTACCCCGTCCCAGTGGGTCTTGCCGTCCCTTTCCAGGTCGTCGATCGAGTAATCTCCGGGTTCCGATTTCATCAGCCAGTTATTCGGCATAATTCAAAGTCCAAGGTCCAAAGTCCAAGGTCCAAGGTCCAAGGTCCAAGGTCCAAGGTCCAAAGTCCAAAGTCCAAAGTCCAAAGTCCAAAGTCCAAAGTCCAAAGTCCAAAGTCTGCAGAAGTATACAAGCTGCCGGTCTCCGGTGTCTCTGTCTCCGGTCTTTCCGACTCTCTCCATGACCTTGGACTTTGGACTTTGGACCTTGGACTCACTCGAAGGCCGGGATGCCGGTGATGCTTTGGCCCAGGATGAGGGTATGGATGTCGTGGGTGCCCTCGTAGGTGTAGACCGACTCCAGATTGGCCATGTGGCGGAAGGCCGGGTACTCGCTCAGGATGCCGTTGGCGCCCAGGATGTCGCGGGCCGTACGGGCTGCCTCCAAGGCGATGCGGACGTTGTTTCGCTTGGCCATTGAAACCTGGTTGGGGCGCATGGTCCCGGCTTCCTTGAGCTGGGCCAACCGGTAGGCCAGCAGTTGCCCCTTGGTGATCTCGGTGAGCATGATGGCCAGCTTTCGCTGCACCAGCTGGTGCGAGGCGATGGGCTTGTCGGCAAACTGCTTGCGTTCCAGCGCCCATCGACGGGCGGTGTCGTAGCAGGCCATGGCGCTGCCCACCGCTCCCCAGGCGATCCCGTAGCGGGCCTGGGTCAGGCACATCAGGGCGTTCTTCAAACCGACGGTCTCAGGGAGCAGGTTTTCGACCGGGATGCGGCAGTTGTCGAAAAACAGCTCGGAGGTCACCGAAGCCCGCAGCGAATGCTTGTTGTGATAGTCCTTGGCCTCGTATCCCGGGGTTCCCTTTTCCACCAAAAAGCCCCTCACCTTGTCGTCGTCGCAGCGCGCCCAAACCACGGCCACGTCGGCCAGGCTGCCGTTGGTGATCCAGGCCTTGGCCCCGTTGAGGACGTATCCGCCTCCCTCTTGGCGAGCCCGTGTGATCATGCCGGCGGGATTGGAGCCGAAATCGGGTTCGGTCAGTCCGAAGCAGCCGATGGCTTTGCCCGATTGCAGGTCAGGCAGCCAACGGTCTTTCTGTGCCTGGCTGCCGAAGCTGTAGATGGGATACATGACCAGGGCTCCCTGGACGGACGCGAAGCTGCGCAGCCCGCTGTCGCCCCTCTCCAACTCCTGCATGATCAGCCCGTAGGCGACATTGTTGAGCCCCGCGCAGCCGTAGCCCTGCAGGTTGGCCCCGAAAACCCCCAACTCTCCCAGCTCTTCGACCAGATGCATGGGGAAAGTGCCCGCCATGTAGTGGTCGTCGATGATGGGGATGACTTCCTTTTCGACAAAGGAACGGACGGTCTCTTGAATCAATGCCTCCTCATCGCTGAGAAGGTCGGAAATGCTGTAAAAATCCACACCCTGATATGACATGCGGGGAATATAGCATAGGGGGAAGAGGGGCTGGGAGTTCACGCAGAGGCGCACAGGCTCACAGATCGCAGAGAGAGGAGGAAGAAGGGGAATGGGCGCGGTTCGAAAGAACCTCTTCGGGCTCGTCCCGCTGCTTGTGCGTCT
>JANQFM010000005.1 GCA_028277865.1 Acidobacteriota bacterium | reverse complement strand
GAAATAACTACCCGTTTTCTCGTTCCCACGCTCCTGCGTGGGAATGCAGATAGATAGGGACGCTCCGCGTCCCGTGACGCGGGAGCGTCACAGCGCTACGGTCGGGTTGATCTACTATTTGGGCCGTATTTGGATGGGATGGAGAGAGGGGCTGCTGGCGGCGCTTTTTTTGGCCAGCTGCGAGTACCACCTCGTCTATTCGCGCATGGCTTTGACCGACGCCACTTTCGCGCTGCTTTTCTGGGCGGCTTTGGGGGCTTTGTGGAAGGCGATGCAAAGCGGAGATCGACGCTGGGCCGTTGTGGGAGGGCTGCTGACGGGGCTGTGCTGGAACACCAAATATCACGGATTCTTCCCGCTGCTGATCGTCTTCGGCTGGCTGCTCATCCCGGCCCTATGGCAAGGGGAATGGAGAAAGCGTCTCGGCAAGTCACGGCTGGGGATCGCGGTTGCAATCGCCTTGCTGGCATTCGGACCCTGGGTGGTTGCCGTCCAGTGGACGAGCGGTTACGGCCCCGTGCTGAAAGGGCAACTGGAACATGCCTGGGATCTTTCCCCATTCAGCCGCACAACTCCCGCAACGCTGGCTTTTTTCTTGAGCAGTTGGATGTCGGCGCCGTTGCTGGCGATTGCCGGGATGGGACTGGCGTGCAGCCTCAAGGAAGGGCGATCCGGCCTGCTTTTTCCGATCTGGGCTGTAGCCTTCATGGCCGCTTCGACTTTTTTGTACATGAGCTTCCCCCGGCTGGCTTTGCCTCTGGTTCCCGGACTCTGCCTGATGGCCGGATTGGGCGCTGTCCGGCTGAGCCGCCTGGTGCCCCCTGCTTGGCAATCAGCCGCTTTGGCCCTGGCTGCTGCCGTCCTGCTCTCGGCCAACCTGCGGCATTCGGGGCCGCTTCTGCAAATGCGCACCGATGCTTACCGGCAGGCGGCGGCCTTTTTGCAGGAGCAGGATGGGCTGCTGCTCACCCAGGTCAACAAGAACTACTACTTTTACGAATCGGGATTCGAGAGGCGTCCGCGCTCCTTGGAATTGCGTTGGCAGGACCTTTCGCAACTCGACCGGCAGGTCGAAGGCAGTTCATCTACGATTATCGCCGTAGATCCGATCCGTCACCGCCTGCCCGAGATTGAGCAGTGGTTCGAAGAGCTGCGCCCTGGCCTGAAGCTGGTGCGGAGAATCAAGGTCGAAGCCTACGAGCCGGTGCATTTACAGGGGGTCGATCCCAGCCGAGATCTTCAAGCGCTACCCCGCTCGCTGGCTCCGTTCGTTCCCGAGGAGTCCTGGATCGAAGTCTATAGCTGGTGAAGGCAACGGCCGCTTCCTAAGCTGTTCTGCTATAAATGATAGTCATAGCGAATTTTTGCTTGACAAGGAAATATCTCTCGGCTAGCCTGCATTGGTGATGGACTGTGTGGCTGCGGAGAATCCCAATCAAAGGAGGAGATGATCTATGCGAAACAAGTCGATGATCCGTTTTGCTTTTCCCATTCTTTTGACAGCAGCATTCCTTGTCGGCGGCTGGGCGCTCACGGCACCTCAGGTTGAAGCCAGCCGAGTCTATTCCTGCGTCTTGGACAGCAGCGGCAATCAGGACGATAGTATTTGCGGGGGTTGCCCGTACGACACTTACTGCGCCTGGGTCACCTGCGCAGGCAGCACTCTCTCTTCTTGTGGCCATACGGGTGACTTTGTATGTGCCAGTACTTGCACCTATCTTCGCTGCACCTACTTTTGCGGGCTCTTCTGATCCAAGCAAATGGTGCCGGGGTGAAATCCCTGGGTCGCGGCCAGCGGCCCAGAAGAATCCCTGAAGAGGCTGTCGCAAGAGTCGCTTGTGGCGACAAATTGCTCTTCTTCCGGCGCCCCTTCAGGGCGCCTCATGCCTTGTGGATCTGTTCCGGTGGCCGCGCCGGGACGGCTTGACCACCGGCTAATTTCCCTGACCCCTTCGGGGTCGGCCTGCCGACCCCCTCTGCTGGCCCATCGGCAGCCGCTTGCAACTCTTCGCCCAAGGTCAGGGCTACGAAGACGTCTTCCAGGTTTGGATCGGCTGGTTCGGCCTCGACAGGCCCCAGCCCCTGGGCATCCAAAGCATCCACCAAGTCGGGCATCACCATTTCGGCCTGGTGGCCGTCGGGGGTCAGCAGGACGTGCAGGGAGCTTCCCATCTGGGCAGCGCTGGACACGCAGGGGAGGGTGCGCAGGACGGCGATGGCCTCGTCCGGATGGCGGGTCTGCACCTCGATCACCCTTCCTTGAAGAAGCCGCGCCAAGCGGCGGGGAGCGCCTTCGACGGCCTTGCGGCCCTGGCGCATCATGCATAATCTGTGGCAGCGGATGGCCTCGTCCATGTAGTGGGTCGAGACGAGGATGGTCACGCCCTCTCCGCTCAGTTCGAAGAGCTTTTCCCAAAAGGCGCGGCGGTTGGCCGGATCGACTCCGGCGGTGGGCTCGTCCAAAAAGAGCAGCTCGGGTGCGTGAATGGTGGCGGCGGCCAAGGCCAACCGCTGGCGCCACCCTCCGGAAAGCGTGGCCGGTCGCTGCTGCCGACGATCGACCAGATGGTGCTCCTGGAGGGCTTGCTCGATCCGCTCTTGCCGCCGCCGGCCTTCTCCTCCGAAAATCTCGGCAGCGAAATCGAGGTTCTCCTCCACGCTAAGATCTTCGTAAAGCGAAAAATGCTGGGCCATATAGCCGACCTTGGAACGCAGGTTTTCGGCTTGGCGGGGAATCTCGAAGCCCAGCACCTGGACCTGGCCTTCGCTGGGGGTGAGCAAGCCCATCAGCATGCGGATCAAGGTCGTCTTTCCGGCGCCGTTGGGACCCAAGAAACCGTAGACCTCGCCTTGGCGAATATCCAGGTCGACCGAGTCGACGGCCGTCAGTGTTCCGAATCGGCGTGTCAGGCCTTGGGTGCGGATAACGGCTCCGTCCTGGGATGGCGCCTCGCTCATGAGGCATCTTCCTCGGCGGCAACGGCGGGAATGGTGAGAGTCACGTCGGCAGCCACTCCGGGGCGCAGGTCGGCAGGGGCGTCGGTGAGTACGATGCGGGCCTCGAAGACCAGGTGGGCGCGTTCGCGTTCGGTGAGGGCGTAGTGGGGGGTGTACTCGGGTTCGCGCGAGACGTCTTCCAGGCGTCCTTGCAAAGGCTCGTCCAATCCCTGGACCTGGACGATGGCCTCCAGCCCGGGCTTGGCCCGGCCGGCGGCCCGAGCCGGGATCCAGACCCGCACCCAAGGTTCCCGGTCGGCCAGCACCACGGCCACCACGCCTCCGGCGGGCGCCCGTTCGCCGGTCTCAAACGGCAATTGGTCGACGATGCCGGCTTCCAGTGCTCGCACTGTCAGGTCGGCGAGACGCTTTTCGGCCTGCTTGACGCGGGCCAGGCGTTCGGAGGTCAGCGCCAAGGCCTCGTCGCGGGCTTGGCGCGCCCGATCCAGCTCGCGCTGTGAAACCACCTGGGACTTGCGCAGGCGTTGCTGGCGGGCGAACTCCCTCTCGGTTTCATTCAGTGTCACCTGGGCCGCGTTGTGAGCCGCTTGAAAGGCAGTCAACTCGGCTTCGGCCACCTCGGTGTCCAGTTGCACCAGCACCTGTGCGGCCTCCACCCGGTCTCCGATGCGAACCGGGATGTCGGTGATGACTTCCGAGACTGGGGCGGCCAGCTCCAGCGTCTTGCGCTCCACCGTTCCCACCAGCTGATAGGTTTCACTGCTGCACTGCAGCTGAAAAACAAGGGCTGATGCCAGGACGGCCAGCCGTATAAAACCAGGCCTCATGATTCCCGAGTTCTCCATGGATCCGTTCCCTTGCGTTCTCTGCGGCTGTGTTCGCAAGCTCACGATCCCGCTTCGCTCGAAGGCGCGAAACCATCCCCTCCAACCCAAAAACGATGCTACTACAGTGGCTGGTTTGGAGTGAAGAATGGCGCATGGTTTCGGGCTCAAGCCCGTGTTGGCGGTAAGCCCGTTCGGAAACGGGCTGCGGATCGTTTTCTGCTGGCTGCGGTACCAGCCCTGAAGGACTGGCCTAATATCCCTCAGGGCTGAAGCCCTTCGGGGAATGCCGCTGAAGCGGCCTGGGGGAATGCCGCTGAAGTGGATGGGAGGGAAGGCCCGTCCACCATCGGTCTTCTCTGCGACTCTCTGTGTTCTGCTCCGCGCTCTCTGCGGTTTCTCCCCTCTGCCTATCCTCTTCTGCCTCTCCCCGCAACGTCACCGCACGATGCTAACTTGGCTTTCGGTTTTGCCGCTGCCTTCCCAGCCCATGCAGTGCTGGCGAGAGCATAGCAAGCAACTGAAAGCAAAGCACTTGCCGATGCGCGTAGAGGATGTCCTAGACCAGTTCCAGCCCTTGCAAAGACGCGGCGAAATCACCCGCTGGGTCAAGCTGCAAGCGCAGCCCGGAGAGTTTTCCGAAATCCCCCAAGAGCTGCCTCAGCCGATACGCCGGGCGCTGGGACAGCGCGGCATCCGGCGGCTCTATTCACACCAGGCCGACAGCTACTCTAAAGTCCGGTCGAAAAAGAATGTGGTGGTGGTCACGCCCACTGCCTCGGGCAAGACGCTTTGCTACAACCTGCCTGTACTGCAGCGCATCCTGGAAAAGCCCGAATCGCGGGCACTTTATCTTTTTCCCACTAAGGCTCTTGCCCAGGACCAGATGGCCGAACTGCAGGAGCTGATCGAGGCCGCTGAAGCGGACATCGGGGTCAACACCTACGACGGGGACACTCCGGCGGACATGCGCCAGACCATCCGCAAGCGGGCCCAGATCGTGCTCTCCAACCCCGACATGCTCCACACCGCCTTGCTGCCCCACCATCCCAAGTGGATCCAGTTCTTCCAGAACCTGGACTACGTGGTGGTGGATGAGCTGCACACCTACCGGGGGATCTTCGGCAGCCATGTGGCCAATGTCTTCCGGCGGCTCAAGCGTGTAGCCCGCTTTTACGGCTCCAAGATTCAATTCATCTGCGCCTCGGCCACCATCGCCAATCCACGCGAACTGGCCGAAAAGCTGCTCGAGGAAACGGTTGAACTAATCGAGCGCAACGGCTCGCCCCGCTCGCGCAAGGACGTGATCTTCTACAACCCGCCCATCATCAATCCCGAACTGGGGCTGCGGAGGGGAGCCCTTTCCTGCGCCCGCCGCTTTGCCAAAAAATTCCTCAGCCGCGAGGTGCAGACGCTGGTTTTCGCCTCCAGCCGGGTGAGCGTGGAAGTGCTGCTGCGCTATTTGCAGGAGGCCTTTCACAAGCATCCGGCCCAACGGGACAAGGTGCGCGGATACCGGGGCGGCTACCTGCCCCGCACGCGGCGCGAGATCGAACGCCAATTGCGCAACAAGGAGATCCTGGGCGTGGTCAGCACCAACGCCCTGGAGCTGGGCATCGACATCGGTTCGCTGGAAGCCTGCATCCTGGCGGGCTATCCGGGTTCGGTGGCCAGCACCTGGCAGCAGATGGGACGCGCCGGCCGCCGCAGCGGGCATTCGGCATCGGTGCTGATCGCCCGCAACCTGCCCCTGGATCAGTTCATCGTCCAGCACCCCGAGTACTTTTTCGAAAGCTCTCCCGAGCACGGGCTGATTCACCCCGACAACCTGCAGATCCTGGTCAGCCACATCAAGTGCGCCGCATTCGAGCTGCCTTTGGAAAAGGGCGAGCGCTTCGGAGGGGAAAACCTGCCCGAGATCCTCGACTTCCTTTCCGAGCAGGGGACGCTGCATCATTCGGGGGATTCCTGGCACTGGACCGACGAAGCCTACCCGGCCAATTCGGTCAGCCTGCGCAACATCGCCGAAGAGAACTTCGTGGTCTTCAACCGCGACGACGCCAACCGGGCCATCGCCGAAGTGGACTTCGACAGCGCCCCCGAGCTGATCCACCAGGACGCCATCTACATGTGCGAGGGCCGTCAATACCACGTCGAGGAGCTGGACTACGACGGCCGCAAGGCCTATGTCCGCCAAGTAGACGTCGATTACTACACCGACGCCATCACCTACACGGGCTTGAGGATCCTGCGCTCGGACGAGTCGCGTCCGGCCGAAGGATGCGAGTCGGCCTACGGCGAGGTCCATATCGCCCAGAAATTCCCCGGCTTCAAGAAAATCCGCTTTTACACCGGCGAGAACCTGGGCTTCGGCAAGATCGAGCTGCCTTTGCACGAGCTGCACACCACGTCCTATTGGCTGACCGCTTCTGAAAGCCGTTTCGAAGGACTGGGGCTGAACCGCGACCAGATCATCCTGGGATTCTTGGGCATCGCCTATGCCATGCATCACCTGGCCACTCTCATCCTGATGTGCGATGTGCGCGACCTGGGACGCAGCGTGGGCGACCGCGGCACCAGCTGGTTCGCCCGCAGCAACCAGGACGGCCTCGGCTTTTATTCCTCGGCAGGAGAGCTGGAGCAGGTGCAGGCCAGCCGCTTCGACGCTTTCGATCCGACGATTTTCATCTACGACAAGTTCCCGGGAGGGGTGGGGCTTTCCGAAAAGCTTTTCGAGCAGCACGACCTGCTGCTTGAGCAAGCCGCTTCGCTGATCGAGGACTGCACCTGCAAGCAGGGCTGCCCGTCCTGCGTGGGCCCGGTGGACGAGGTGTTCTCGCAAGCGCGCCGCATTTGCCTGATCGTCCTGCAAAGGCTGCGCCAGCGGAGCCCGGCATTGGTGAACTGACTCAATGCAGTGGGCTAAGCTCTTCCCAGACAACTGACAACTGACAACTGAACCCATGACCCTGCGCAACCGGCTTCAGCAGATTTACGGCGAGGCTGCGCAGCCTCCGTCCAACGGTTTGAGAAACCAGCTCAAGCGGATGGAGCAGCGGCGCAAGAACCTGCTGCCCCAGTCGATGGCCGAATTCCTGGGCGGAGACTGGATGTCGCCCGAACAAGGCCGGGTGCTATCCGTCCAGCGGCGCTTTTCCCTCGGCCACTGCCACGGCCGCATCCCGCTTCAAAGGTTCTTGAAGCTGCGTTCCGAATTCGTCCGGCTGCTGGCTGCCGACCCCGATTTCGACGACTTCAGCCCCTCCAGCTTCCTCTTCCTGGATACCGAAACCACAGGGCTGTCCGGGGGTGCCGGAACCTACGTCTTCCTGGTCGGAGTGGGCTTTTTCGAAGGCCGGGAGTTCATCCTTCGCCAGTTCTTCCTGCCCGACTATTCCTCGGAGCGAGCCTTTTTGCAGGAGTTGGCCAACATCATCGCAGGCGCCTTCGGGCAACGCCAAGATCCCACTGCCGGCCGCCGGCCTCCGGTGACCGGTTTCCGTTCCCCATTCCGCCAATTGGTCTCTTTCAATGGCAAGAGCTACGACCTCAACCTGCTGGCCAACCGGTTCGTCCTGCAGCGCCTGGCCAATCCTTTTGGGGAAATGCAGCACCTGGACCTGATCCATCCCTGCCGCACCCTGTGGCGGGGACGCTTTGAAAACTGCGCCTTGCAGACGCTGGAGCGCGAGGTGCTGGGCTTTGAACGCGACGGCGACATTCCCTCGGCCGAGATCCCTCAGACGTATTTCCGATTCCTGCGCAGCGGCAACTACCGTCCTTTCCGAGAGGTCTTTGAGCACAACCGGCTCGATATCCTGAGTATGGTGGGGCTGCTGGCTACAGCCTCTTCGGTGATCGAGGATCCGGTGGCACATGACTTCGCCGATCCGCTCTCAGCCGCCCGATTGCATCAGTTGCGAGGCAACCTGAAGGGCGCTGCTTTGATCCTGGGCAATGCCCTGGAGCAACAGCCCGGTGCCGAAGACCGATTGGCCTGGATGCGCGAACTGGCCTTGCTGCAAAAGCGTTTGGGGCACCCGGGGCATTCCCTGACCCTGTGGAAGGAATACCTGCGCTGCCATCCCGCCCCCTGCCAAGAAGCCTTTGAGGAGTGCGCCAAGATCCTGGAGCACCAGCGCAAGGATTTCGAAAAGGCCCTGCAGACCGTCCAATTGGGGCTGCGCAACCACCCCGCCAACCCTTCCCTGAGCCATCGGCGTCACCGCCTGGAGTGCAAGATCGCAGGGAAGCGGTGGTGGTAGGCCGACGGGTTTCGCGCAAAGACGCAAAGTACGCCAAGCTCCGAATGCTTATCTTTGCGTCCTTTTTGCGCCTTTGCGACTTTGCGCGAACCCCTTTGGCCTGAACTTTCTTCTAAGGAAACCTTTCTCACCACGTTAAGCCCGGTGAAACAACATGGGACTGGCTGAGAGCAAGCGCATGGACAAGTCGGAATGGATCCGCCGAGCCCTCGACGAATTCGAGAGGCCCCTGACGCGCTACGCAGCGCGGCTGATGGGCGACTTGGAACGGGGGCGCGACGTGGTCCAGGACACCTTCATGCGGCTGTGCCAGGAGAAGCCGTCCCGGATTCGTGACCACTTGGCCGAGTGGCTTTTCACTGTCTGCCGCCACCGTGCGCTGGACGTGCTGAGAAAGGAAAGCCGAATGAGCAGCATCAACCCAATCCAAATCGACGCCCGCGCCGGGAAGGATCCCGGCCCGCTTCGGGTCGTCGCCGCCCGCGAAGACATGTCGCGGGTTTCCACCATCCTCTCCGGCTTGCCCGAAAGGCAGCAGGAGCTGGTCCGGCTCAAGTTCCAGGAGGGGCTGAGCTACCGCGAGATGAGCCGCATCACCGGCCTGTCGGAAAGCAATGTGGGCTTCATTCTTCACACCGCATTGAAGACCGTCCGCACCAAACTGAAAAACCAAGAGGCCACCGGCGCTCGACTGCAAGGGAGGATCTCATGACTTTCGATCCCAACGATCCCAGATGGACTGCCTACGTACTCGACGAACTGAGCTCCGAGGAAAAGCGTGAAGTCGAGCAATTGCTGGCTGAAAGCCTTCAAGCCCAGCAACTGGTGGAAGAGATCCGCTTGGCCAGCGAGTGGCTGGGAGAGGAGCTTCAAAACGAGCCGTCGCCTGCACTGACCGAGGATCGCCGCCGCCGAATCCTTGGCAGCGCTTCGCGCTCCACATGGGTGAGCGGCAAAATGCCTGCATTCCTGGCAGCAGCCGCGATGGTCGTGCTGACGGTGGGCGTTTCACTGTTCTACATCAGCATCAATGGCTGGCCCTTCCAGCCTGATCAGAGTGCCGTATTGCTTGAATCAGATCTGAGAACGGAGTCGGCGGAGCCCAAAGCCCAACAGGCTGGCGTCCCCGGCCCTTCTAGGGGCGATGAGCAGCCTCCGCAAGCCCTGCCGCAAACGTTGCCGCCTGCCTCGCAAAAAGCTGCCCAGGATCCTGCTTCCGGCAAGGCGGTACAGGCCTCCAAAGCGCTACCCGCTACGAGCCCATCGCAAGGGCGCGTTTCTCCGCTGCCCAACGACACGGCATCCGACGCCCCATCGCCTGTGGACACTCGAAGAGCTGCTGCCCCTGCGCCACCTGCCACCGGCTTGTCGGTTTCCGGAACCGTGAGGGACCGAAGCGGCGCTGTGATCCCCGGCGTTGAAGTCCGGGCCGCCGATATGAAGACCGGGGAGCAGAAGACGACCCTGACCAATGACAGCGGATCTTACTCCCTGCCCGGAATGCAAAGCGGCAAGTGGAAATTTCGGGCTGAATTGATGGGCTTCCGGACCTTCGATCAGGAGATCGAGCTCACCGATCAGGACTACCGGCTGGATGCAGTTCTCGAAGTCGGGGACATCTCAGAGTCAATAATAGTTGTTTCAGCAGGCGAGGTGCCGGTGCATTCAGCCTTTGCGCCTCCTCCCCCAGCGAGTGAATCCGCGCTCAGGAAGCAAGTTGCGGATCTTCCCTTGAATGGACGCGACGCCCTGGAACTGGCAAGGCTGAGGACCGGGCGGATCGTCGCGCCGACCAAAAGAGAATCCGACGCCTTGCGGGACGAAACCCGACCGGTGAGGCAGGCTGAACGATTCAATACCGAGTCCTACGACCCCATCCAAGACAACCCTTTCCTGCGCGTGACCGACAATGCCCTATCGACTTTCTCCATCGACGTGGACACCGCTTCCTACGCCAACCTGCGCCGCTTCCTCAACCAGGGGCAGCGCCCTCCCAAGGACGCCGTGCGTATCGAGGAGATGATCAACTACTTCCAGTACGACTATGCGCCTCCGACGGGGGAGCAACCTTTCTCCGTTCACCTGGATGTGGCCTCAGCCCCCTGGAACCCCCGGCACCGATTGCTGCGGGTGGGGCTCAAGGGCAAAGAGGTGTCCGCCGATGAGCGCCCTGCCGCCAACCTGGTCTTTTTGATCGACGTGTCGGGCTCCATGCGCTCGGCCAACAAGCTTCCCCTGCTCAAGCAAGGGATGAAGCTGCTGGTGGATGAGCTGGCCGACAAGGACCGGGTGGCCATCGCGGTCTACGCCGGGGCAGCCGGACTCGTGCTGCCTTCCACGCCCTGTACCGAAAAGCATCTCATCTTGGAAGCCCTCGACCGTCTGCGATCCGGAGGCTCCACGGCTGGCGCTGCCGGAATCCGCCTGGCTTACCAAACGGCTCAGCAAAACTTCATCCCGGGAGGCATCAACCGGGTCGTCCTGGCCACCGACGGCGACTTCAACGTGGGCGTGTCCAGCAACGGCGAACTGGTGGAACTCATCGAAGGCAAACGCCAGTCTGGGGTTTTCCTGAGCGTGCTGGGATTCGGTATGGGCAACTACAAGGACTCCAAGCTGGAATTGCTGGCCGACAAAGGAAACGGCAACTACGCCTATATCGACAGCCTGCGCGAAGCCCGCAAAGTGCTGGTGGAAGAGATGGGCGGCACCCTGATGACCATCGCCAAGGACGTCAAGATCCAGATCGAGTTCAATCCCCGTCATGTGGGCGCCTACCGCCTGATCGGCTACGAAAACCGCCTGCTGGCCGCCCAGGACTTCAACGACGACAGCAAGGACGCGGGAGAAATCGGCGCCGGGCACACCGTGACGGCCCTTTACGAGCTGATCCCTCCCGGACTGGAAGGCGAAATCCCCACCACGGATCCACTCAAGTATCAAGCCCAGATCAAGGAAACGGCGGACGCTTTGGGTGGCGAAACGGCTACTGTGAAGCTGCGATACAAGCAGCCCGATGAAGATGACAGCCGGTTGATCGAGATCCCGCTGCGCGACAGCGGGCTCGGCTGGCAGGATTCTTCGCGCGACTTCATGTTCGCCGCCGGAGTTGCCGCCTTCGGGATGATCCTGCGCGATTCGCCCCACAAGGGATCAGCCGGCCTGGATACGGTGGTGGAACTGGCCGAGTCCGGGATGGGCCGCGATCCCTCAGGGCGGCGGGCAGAGTTTTTGAGCCTGGTGAAGTCTTCGAGGGGCTTGCTGCGGTGAAGAGGGGAGAGGGGGAAAAACCGCAGAGAACGCAGAAAAAGGCCCGCGCAGCGCCTGCGCGGGCCTCGGTCGCGACGCCTTGCCAGGACGGCACTTGCGGCCCCTCGCTACGGCAACCCGTGAGAAATCAGGGCTAAACATCGCTCCACGGAGTCAAGCTCCGTGGTGGCGTTCAGGTTTTTTTACCTGCGCTGGTCTCTAAACATGGCCCGACCGGGACAAGCCCGGCTCGTGGCCCTCATCGGTCGTGAACATTCCAGAGAGCTACGCAGCCGATCGAGGGGGGCTTTCAGCAGAATCAGAATGCCCCCTCTGAGTTTGTGCGGCTGCTCTCCTTTCGCAGGCTTGCTCCTGCCGGTATACTCCCCCCATGATGCATCGAATCGCTGCCCTTATCCTTTTTTCCGCCCCAACATTGGTCGCCCAGACGCCTCAGCTGGATTCCGAGATGCTTTCCGGGCTTCAGTTGCGATCAATCGGGCCGGCCGCCATGAGCGGGCGCATTGTCGATCTGGCCGTTTCCGAAAAAGATCCCTATACGTTCTATGTGGCCTCGGCTACGGGAGGGCTGTGGAAGACCACCAACAACGGCGTCACCTACACCGTCCTCTTCGACGACCAAGCCGTCCACTCCATCGGCGATGTGGCTATCCACCGCCAATCCAGTGACATCGTCTGGGTGGGTACGGGGGAGCGGGCCAACCGTCAAAGCTCCTCCTGGGGAGACGGTGTCTACAAATCGACGGATGGCGGCAAGACTTGGGCCAATATGGGGTTGCGCGACTCCCATCACATCGGGCGCATCGCCCTTCATCCTACGGATCCGGACGTCGTTTACGTGGCCGCGATGGGGCACCTGTGGGGGCCGAACGAAGAACGGGGCCTTTACAAGTCCAGCAATGGCGGAAAGAGCTGGCAGCGGGTGCTTTACCTCAACCCGGACACCGGCGTGGTGGACGTGGCATTGGATCCTGCCAAGCCCGACATCGTCTACGCCGCCGCCTACGAGCGGCGTCGGCGCCCTTACGGATTTCACGGAGGCGGACCCGGCAGCGGCCTTTACAAGTCCAACGACGGCGGAAAAAGCTGGAAGGAACTGACCAAAGACCTTCCCCAAGGCGACAAGGGACGCATCGGCATCTCGATCTACCGCAGCGATCCGCGCATCGTCTATGTGTGCGTGGAGCAGGGATACCGCTATAACGCCTCCACCGCCTATGGGGAACGCCGGGCGGGCATCTACCGCTCCGAGGACCGGGGCCGAAGCTGGACCTTCATGAGCGACTGGAACCCGCGTCCCATGTACGCCAGCCAGATCCTGGTCGACCCCAGCGACGATCAGCGCGTGTACATGATGAATCGCTACAGCTACTCGGATGACGGCGGCAAGACCTTCGAAAGGCCCAGCCAGTCCCTGCACGGGGATGACCGCATCCTGTGGGTCAATCCCAACGACTCGCGCCACGTCATCAAAGGGGACGACGGAGGCGTCGGCATCTCCTACGACCGGGGCAAGACCTGGCTCTACGTGACTTCGCTGCCGGTCAGCCAGTTCTATCGGGTGAGCGTCGACATGCGCGATCCTTACTGGGTCTACGGCGGCCTTCAGGACAACGGCAGCTGGGCGGGCCCCAGCGCTGTCCACCGCAGCGAAGGCATCCTCAACAGCGATTGGATCAAGACGGGAGGAGGGGACGGCTTCCTCAACTTGGTTCATCCCCAGGATCCCAATACGCTCTATGTCGAATCGCAATACCTGGGCTTGTCGCGCTTCGACTTGAAGACCCGTCAGCGGCGCGACCTGCGTCCCGGAGATCCCAAAGGCGCCATCTCGCCCCGCCGCAACTGGGACGCCTGGGGGCCGGGCCTGCCCGAGCCCGAGCTGGGCAACGCCATGGCGCCCGCCAACTGGGACGGCCCCTTCCTCATCTCGCCCCACAATTCCCACACCCTCTACGCCGGAACAAACATCCTCTGGAAGAGCATAGATGGAGGGGATTCCTGGATCTCGCTGGGAGACAGGACCACAGGCGTCAATCGCCGCGAACTCCCCATCCTGGGCCGAAAGGGCGAGGACACGACTCCCTCGCTGGACGACGGCATTCCCTACTATCCGACCTTGACTGCCCTGGCCGAGTCTCCCCTGCAGGTCGACCTTCTTTACGCCGGAACCGATGACGGCAACCTGCAGGTCTCCCGCGATGGTGGCCAGAGCTGGACCGAATTGAGCGCACGCTTGACGGGCCTTCCAAACGACGCCTGGATCTCCGGCATCGAGGCCTCGCGCTTCGAATCAGAAACGGCCTATGTGGCGGCCAACAACTATCGGAACAACGACTTCGCCAACTACCTCTACCGCTCCCGCGACGCCGGGCAAACCTGGCAGTCGATCAGCGGCGACCTGCCCGCCGAGCGCGTGGCCCGCACCATCCGCGAAGACACCCGCAGTCCGAACCTCCTCTACCTGGGCACCGAGTTGGGGATCTTCTTGACCATCGACGGAGGCGATCACTGGGTGGAGCTGAAAAACAACCTCCCCAGGGTGGCCGTCAACGACCTGGTGATCCACCCGCGCGACAACGACTTGGTGCTGGGCACCCACGGCCGCGGCATCTGGATCCTGGACGACATCGCTGCCCTGCAGGAGCTGAACGCGCAGGTTCTGGCTGCTGAAGCCCATCTTTTCTCGATAGCGCCAGCCGAGATGATCCGCCGCGACCGGCAGATGGGTCATATGGGCGACATGGTTTTCCGGGGCCAAAACCCCTCCGCAGGTACCCTGATCGATTACTGGTTGAGACAGGAGCAGGCCGAAGATACCCTTCGACTGGTCATTGAAGATGCCTACGGCGAGGCGGTCACGGAACTGGAGCCTTCGCGAAAGCAGGGAATCAACCGCGTCGTTTGGAACCTGCGCTACCCACAGCTGCCCGAGCCTCCCCGATTCGAGGACGAATCCGGCGGCCGTCCGCCTTCTTCGCCGTCCGGCCCCTGGGTGATTCCAGGCCTTTACACTGCCCGCTTGACGGTTGGGGAACACTCCTGGGAGCAGTCTTTCCGAGTGGAGGAAGATGCTCGATTGGACCTCCCCATCGAGGTACGCCGCCAGTGGACCGAATCCTTGCGCGAGATCGCCGAAAACTACCGGGTGGTGCGCAATTTGGCCCTTCGAGTCCATCCCGTCCATGAAAAGGTGGCCAAGCTTCCCGAAGGAACGGTGGACGAGGCCGCCGCTCAGCAGCTCAAAGAGCTGGACCGCATGCTGCGCGAACTCTTCAGCCGCATCAGGCGTCTTTATGGGGAAGCCATGGACTGGACGGGTCCCCTCACCGATCTCCAGCAATCCCAGTGGACTTACTACCAGACCATGCAAGCCTGGCTCGAACACCA
>JANQFM010001123.1 GCA_028277865.1 Acidobacteriota bacterium | reverse complement strand
TCCATCGTCGGGGTAGCCTTGCAGGAGTTGGTGGGGCCGGAAAGCGCTTTTGTAGGCCATCGAGCCGCACTTTTCGATCCAGTACCCCAGGTAGGCGTACTTGAGGCCTTTTCGCCGAGCGTAGTCGATTTGAGTGAGGATGGAAAAGGTTCCGGGAGAGTCGGGACGCCAGTCCGGGTGATGGAAATAGTAGACCATCGACACTGCGTCCGGGAGCTCGTCCATGAAGGCCACACCGATCAGGCGGCCGGCTTTCCAGAACAGCCATTGGCGTCCAAAGCGTTTCCCGCCCATCAAAAAGCTCTCGGCCATTGACTCGACTGAAGCTTCCGCTTTCCGCCAGCCGCGCCGCCTGCTCATGTCTTGGTGGTAGAGGCGGTAAAGCTCCAAGTGCTGTCGCGACAGGAAGAGGGGGTGCAGTTCAGCCCGCACTGCCGCGTTGCGGCGCCAGGCCCGTTTTTGGCTGCGATTGGGGCGGAAGCGCTGGGCATCCACCCGCAATGAGATGCACTGACTGCAGGCCGGGCAAGCCGGGCGGAAGAGCTGATGCCCAAAGCGGCGATAGCCGCGTGCCAGCAACTCCGAATACTCTTCCGGCCCCAGGCCTGCCAAGAACCGGTACTCCAGCGCCGCCCTCTCAGCCGGCAGATAAGAGCACCTGCGAGGATCCTCCACAGTACGGAAAAGCTCGTGCATGGCATCTTAGCCGGAAAACGGGGAACGGAATTCGGAGCAGGGAGGATGGAGAACGAGGGTCACAGCGACGAAAAGTCGACCTGCGCCACTCCTTTCTTCCCTCCCCTCCTCTGCGCCTCTGCGTCTCTGCGTGAGATCTCTTCACTCTGGACAGTTCAGGCCGTCATTTCCCCCCGCAGGTTCGACTGCATGAGCACTCGGGCCTCTTCGGGGCGGCGATTGCCGTCGAGCAGCCAGAAGAGCTTGGTCAGGGCCGCTTCGGCCGTCATGTCGAAGCCGCTCACCACGCCGGCCCGGGCCAATTCCCGGCCGCTGGCGTAGTCCTGCAGCTGCACCGTGCCCTTCAGGCATTGGGTGCAGTCGACGATGACCACTCCTCGCTCAGTGGCTTCCTGCAGAACTTGCAGGAACTCGGCATCCTCTTCGGGTCCGTTGCCCACTCCGAATGCCTCCAATACCAGGCCTTGCAGAGGGGGGTTGAGGATGTTCCTCAACATGCGTGCCGAGATGCCGGGAAAGAGGCGCAGAGCGCCCACCACAGACGGATCCTCGAGTTGCAGCACCTCCAGGGCATGGCCGGGACGGGCGGCAGGACGCGTCACCAGGTCCCAGTTGATCTCGATGTTGACCCCCGCTTCGCCCAGGGGAGGAAAGTTGGGGGAGTCGAATGCGTCCAGGGCATCGGCGTCCACCTTGACCGATCGGTTGCCGCGCAGCAGCTTGTTGCCGAAGTAGAGGCAGACCTCGGGGATGGGGTAGTTCCCGGCGATCAGCAGCGAGTTGATCAGATTTTCGCGTGCGTCGTTGCGGATCTCGCACAAGGGAATCTGAGAGCCCGTTACCACCACCGGCTTCGAAAGGCCTGCCAGCATGAAGGAAAGGGCTGAGGCGGTGTAGGCCATGGTGTCGGTGCCGTGCAGCACGATGAAACCGTCATATTGGGCATAGTTGTCGGCAATGTCGCTGGCGATGCGCAGCCAATGGGCGGGTGTCATGTTGGAGGAATCGAGCAGCGGCTGGTACTCGTTGACCGTAAAGCCGGGCATCTCATCGCGCTGCAGTTCAGCGATCTGCTCCAGCTGACGCTGCAGGAAGCCGGGAGTCGGCGCGTAGCCCCGAGGGGTCCGTTCCATCCCGATCGTCCCGCCCGTATAGGCGATGTAAACCCTCTTCTTCACCCTCTTCTCCGCGCTCTGTGCGTTGTTTGTGGAAAAGGGAACAAGGAACAGGGAACACGGAAGAATGAACATGGGGAGATGCAGAACCTGATGAGGCTCTCCGGCTTTCTTCCTTGTTCCCTGTACCGTGTTCCCTGTTCCGTCCCCCATGATATATTGAAGCTTCCTCGAATGACATCCGGCCGCAGGATTAGCGCTATCCGGGGATGCCAGCCATGCAGCGGGTAGGAATCGTCGACCTGGGATCCAATACCGCCCGTTTGGTGGTCTTTGCCTATCGTCCCGGCCGATGGTTCCGCAAGATCGACGAGATTCGGGAGCCGATTCGCCTGGGAGAGTCGATGGGGCGAGGCAATCGCCTTTCCGAGCCTGCCATGCAAAGGGCCGAAGCCGCCCTGAACCTTTACGCCAAGTACGCACAGGTCATGAAGCTGCCCGACATCGAGGTGATTGCCACCAGCGCAGTGAGGGATGCCGTCAACCGGGAGGCGTTTCTGCAGCGGGTCCGCCCGCTGGGACTGCCCATCCGGGTACTTTCGGGGGAAGAGGAAGCTGAACTGGGAGTGCGCGCCGTAGCCAACGGATTCGACTTTGAGGAAGCCTGGGTGGTGGATGTGGGAGGAGGCAGTGCCCAGATCTCTCAGATGCTGCAGCGCCGCAGCGCGGCCGGCCAGGCCTATCCTCTGGGCGCCGTGCGCCTCACCGAGTCCTGCCTGGAATCGGATCCTCCCAGCAGCGCCCAAGTCCAGTGGCTGGAGAAGGTGTTGCAGGAGAATGTGGGCCAGGTGTGCCAATCCATACGCAGCGATTCGTTGCCGTTGGTGGCCATGGGAGGGGCCATCCGCAACATGGCTCGGGCTGTTCAAAAATCCACCCAATATCCCCTCGACCGCCTGCACGGGTTTTACTTGACACTGCAGGCTCTGGACGAACTGTCCGAACGCCTGCTGGCCGCCCAGGCCCGCAGGAGGGCGCGCATAGCGGGAATCCACCCCGATCGGGCTGACATCATTGTGGCGGCGGCCCTTTTCTATCGTTGGCTGTTGCGCAGCAGCGGTCGCGAGGGGCTGTGGATTTCGGGCCAGGGGGTCCGCGAGGGCGCCTTTTACGGACGTTTCCTGCCTCATCCCCACCTGCTGACCGACATAGGGGACTTCAGTGTGCGCAACATCTTTGAGCAATACCCCCAATCGGACCTCCATACCGAGCAGGTGCGGTTTCTGGCCCGCCGCCTTTTCGAGGAGCTGCTGCCATTGCATGGACTGGGCGCCCGCCACGCCTTTTTGCTGGATGCCGCCGCCCGGCTGCATGACATCGGAATGACTTTGGGCTACCACAAGCACCACAAGCACGGCGCCTATCTGATCAACTCTTCCCCGCTCAACGGCTTCAGCCACCGTGAAACGGCCCTGCTGATGCTTCTGGTGCGCTTTCACCGCAAGGGAGTCCCCTCCTGGGGGAGCCTGGGCAAGCTGCCCGGTCAAGAGATGGCCGGCAGGCGGGTCTTGCTGCAAATGGCCGCCTGCTTGCGCTTGGCCGAGTTCTTGGAACGCTCCCGGGGCGGACGGATCCGGGATTTGCAGGTGAAAATCAGCAAAAGGAAAGTGCGCATACGCCTGACAGCCTCAGAGAATCCGTTTATCGAAATCTGGGAAACGAAAAAGCAGGCCTATCTTTTTGAAAGAGCCTTCCAGCGCCGGTTGCTGCTGGAGGAAGAGGCAGACGATCGGGGACAGATCCCTTCAATGCTCAAAGCCGGCGCTGCGCAGTAGGCGGGGAGGCAGCAGCCAGAGCAGTTGTCCGGAGCTGGCGGAAATGCCGGACCAGCCGTCCGAATAAAAGGCGATGCAGGCCAGCGCGGCCGTCGGGTAGCGCAGTTCGCCGCCGCCGATCAGCAGGCTGCAGGTTTCAGACCATGTCGGCTCGTGCCCTGCGATCAAGAGGACCTCGGTTGTATCGTCCTCACGCCGGATTTCCTCAACCACTGTGCGGGGCGAAGCGCCGTAAAGGCTATCGGAAACCCGTACAGGGCAGTCCCATCCTCCAGCCTGCTGAGCCAGCTGAACCGTTGAGTGAGCCCGCAGCGCCGACGATGTGATGATCGAGTCGGGCGTCATCCCGACCTGCGATAGGAACTTTCCCATCCGCCGGGCGTCCCGCAGCCCCCGTTTGGCCAGGGGCCGGCTGTGGTCTCCGGTGTAGCCGGCGCCCCAGTCCGACTTTCCATGGCGAATGAAGGTCAACTTTTTCATGAGGGCTCCCTAAGAAGTCCAAGGTCCAAGGTCAAGCAGAAGGAGTCGGGAAGTCAGGAATCGGGAGTCAGGAACAACAACGGGAAGGGATTCAAAAGGATCCGAAATCATCTGTCTCCTTCCCCCTCCTCTGCGTCTCTGCGCCTCTGCGTGACCAAGGTCCAAGGTCCAAGGTCCAAGGTCCAAGGTCTGCAGAGTTTATGCTCAAAAGCCTGCCAATTGCCAGATTCTTCTCCCCTCTTCCTGACTCCTGACTCCTGACTCCTGCCTGCTTCCCTTCTACTGCAAATCCGCCTGCCGGATCTCCAAATACCTTCTGACCAGCTGGATGCTCAAATTCTCCGGCGCCGTCTCCAAGACCAGGATTCCCCTTGAGCGGAGGCGTTCCAGGGCCAGGTGGCGTTCCTGGCGCAGGTGGCAGGCGGCGGCCTTGGCATAGGCTTGCTCGGCATCCTGGGCGGTCATGTCGGCTGTCTTCTCCACCTGAGGCTCGGAAAGGACGACGCACAGCACCAGGTGCTTGGACGAGGCCCGATAGAGGTTGTTGATCAGGCCCCGGCTGGAAATCGAGTCCAGCACGTCGGTGAGCATGAAGACCAGGCTGCGTTTTTTGAGCATCGACATCATCTCGGCCGTCACCTGCCAATAGTCGGATTCCACTTCGCGCAGCTTCACCTTGTAGAGGTTTTCGAGCACCGAAGGCATGATGGCGCTGCCGCGGGTGGGGGGCAGGAAGGACTCGATGCGATTGGAAAACGTGGCCGCAGCCAGGCTGTCTCCCCGCTTTTGGGCCACGTAGCTGAGCATGACGGCCGCGTTGAAGGCGTGCTCCAGGCGGGGATATTCGCCGATGGTGCCGGCCATCAGGCGTCCGCAGTCGATCAAAATGGCCAGTTGCTGCCCTTTTTCGATCTGAAAAACGCGGCTCACCAGGCGTCCTCGGCGTGCGCTGGCCTTCCAGTCGATTTTGCGCATGTCATCCCCCGGGACATACTGGCGCAGGCTTTCGAAGTCGGTTCCCGCGCCCCGTACCCGCCGGGGGCGACGCACGATCTCATCCCGCTCGTCGATCTTGGCCAGCAGCTCGTACTTGCCCACCTCCAAGAACTGCGGATAGACCTTGATCCGGTCCTCCAACTCCAGGGCGATGCGCCGCTGCAAAAGGCCTCCCCGCCACTGCATGTGCAGCAGCAGGCGTCCCAAGCAGTGCTCTCCCCTTTCCTTGGCCCGCACTTGGTAGCTGACAGATGCGTCTCCTTGGGCAGGCAATCTGCCTGCTGGAATTGGAGCGATCAGCTGAAGGGCATCGTGCAGTTCGTCACGGATGACTGCCTCAACGCTGTGCCGAGACCGGTTGTGAATGATCAGTCCGGCTTCCTGTTCGGATCCCAGGGAAAATCGCCGCGGCAATTGGCGTGCGGCTAGAAGGTGTTTGGCAGCGGGCAAGCGGCGATGCTCGCGATAGGCCCATAAGGCAAGAAAGGCCCAGTAGGTCGCCGCCACAGCCCATCCGCCAGGCAGAGCCAGATGCAGCAGCCAAAGCGGAGAGCCCAGCAAGATGAGCCGGATTCCTGTCAGAGAGGGAATGGTTATCGAGCGAACGACCCGAGATGTTGCTGCTTCACCCATGACCTCTCCCGGAACCGGATTTCAGGCAAGGACGCAAAGGCGCAATGCCAAGGAACCCGGAATGACCTCCGATCTCCCCTTCGCGTCATTGCGTCTTGGCGCGAAATCCCTAACGCGGCACTGCCACCTGCTCCAGCATCGACTTCAGGCAAGAGTCCGGCGTCAGCCCTTCGATCTCCGCTTCCGGGGTCAGCCTGACCCTGTGCCGCAGGACGGCCGCCACCGAATCCTGAACCTCATCAGGACGGACGAAATCGCGGCCTCGCAGGACAGCCAGGGCTTTGGCTGCATGCATCAGGCCCACCGCCGCCCGAGGACTCGCGCCCAGCCCGAAGCTGGCAAAGTTGCGAGTCTGCCGGACGATGCTGACGACGTAATTCAAGACAGCCTGGTCCACTTCGATGGCATGGGCAGCCGCCCTCAGGCTGAGGACGTCCTGAGCCGAAGCGACCGGCTCGATCACCGATGCAGGCCTCATCGACTCGGCGCCCAACCGATGCATCTTGCCCACCATGGCCTGCTCCGCCTCCTCTTGCGGGTAGTCGATGACCACCTTCATCAAGAAGCGATCCAACTGAGCCTCGGGCAGGGGATAGGTGCCTTCGTACTCGATGGGGTTCTGGGTGGCGATGACGAAAAACAGCTCGGGCAAGGGACGGGTTTGGCCATCGATGCTGACCTGGCGTTCCTGCATGGCCTCCAGCAGGGCGGACTGGGTTTTGGCAGGTGCCCGGTTGATCTCGTCTCCCAGGACGACTGAGGAAAAAATCGGGCCGGGGCGAAATTGAAATTGGCCGCTCTCGGGCTGGTAGACGTTGACTCCCGTGATATCGGAGGGCATCAGGTCGGGGGTGAACTGGATCCGTGCGAAAGGGGCCGAAAGGGCTCGGGAAAGGCATCGGGCCAGCAATGTCTTGGCCACCCCGGGAACCCCTTCCAAGAGCACGTGGCCTCCTGCCACCAGGGAAGCGAGCAATTGACGGATGGTCTCATGCTGCCCCTCGATGACCCGTTCCAGCTGTCCCTGAATGCGCTCCACCATTTGAAGCGTTTGCGGGTGGGCTTCTTCTTGGCTCATATGATCTTCACGCTCCGGCTTGAAATTCTCGGGCCAATCGGCCTGCTGAGCGCCCCAGCTCGACCAAGTCCGCATCGGTCAAGGATTGCCCTGATCGGAGTCGGCGGTAACATTTCAGGTACTCCCTCAATCGCCGGGCCGAATTGGAAGCTCCTTTGCTGAGGCGTTTTCGGGTGGCTTCGTCATCCAAGTCAACAGGATACCCCAGGCCGCGCGAGATCCTCAGGTTGAGGGACCGATGAATCCACTCGACGGCCAACGGTCGGGCCTGGGCGGCCGCCAGCAGTTGGCCGCGGGCCTGGACCACCTGCAGAGGGCTGCGCCGGTCGGCCTGCGCAGCCTCCTGAAGCCGGCCGAATCGGCGACGGTAGATCAGCAAATAAACCAGCCCGGCCAGGGAAGCCTGCAGGCAGACCCATCCCCAGGGCGTGGCCGCAAAGGAGCTCAGCATGTCCGCATAGCTGCGCCGGACCCCAAATCCGTGGTGAAACTCGTCAAAGGCCGCCTGGCCGTTTTGCCAGGCGCTGATGGTCCGGATCAGCCAGACGGCGTTGGAGGATTCGCGAAGGCGCTGATTGCTGAAGGCCAGGCGATCAGGGATCACCACCAGCCGGCCCTCTCCCAACGGTAAAGCGCCCGCAAGAACGCGTCCTTCGGAGCTGACCAGCGGCTGCAGCCCTTGCGCATCCATCCAGCCCTTCAGCCGCAGGACGTCTTGTTGGGATGGGTCTGCGGGGAGGGTCTGCGCCGCCGTCTCTAGGGACAGCGCTTTTCGGTTCAGTGAAACGCCGTGGCGTTTCAGATATCCGCCCTGTTTCGGCGAATCCTTTTCCGTGCCGCTACTGGGAACAGTCTGAGGCGGTGCCTCCTCCAATTCCTGAGAGGCCTTTTGCGCCTCGTCGCGCAGAACTTCGGAAAGGGACTTCATGCCGGTGCCGATCGGCCAGTCCCGGTCGCAAGCCAGGATCAACTGCCCTCCGCGGGAAATCCACTCGTCGAGAGCCTGGGCGCTTCCCCGCGAGAGATGGCGCATGGGGCCAGCCAAAACCAAAGTGGAAAAGCGTTTCTTAGTATCCAATAGTCCCAAGGTCGAAAAGGGGCGCTGAAACCGTTCCGCGGAAGGCAGCAGCTCTGCGGCGATCAGGTATGCGGCCAGCATTCCGCTGTCGTCAGCAAAAAATGTGGAGGAACGCCGGATCAAAGGGTCGGCGGAACGCTCCGAGCCGATGGCGCCCATGATAGCTGCCAAGAGCAGGCAGATGCTCAGTGACAGGATGAGGACCAGCCAGTTGATCCGGTCAGCGCGAGAAGGCAGGGCCTTTAAGAAGCTCATCGATTTGGTTCAGCAATTCTTCGATGCGATGGCGCGACGCTCTGCGGTGGGCATAGACAACATCGTCATAAGCCAGGGTAAAGTCTTTCAACAAGCGGCAGCCGTTGGCCTTGCTGGTGCATTCCTTCAGGTAGTCGGAATTGGTTTTCCACTTCAAGAAGCGTAGTGCGCCCTTCTGGTCGAGCAATCCCAGCAGCAGGCGGTGGCCGATCCAAACGGCTTGGTAGAGGTTGCCTCCAGCCAGTTCTTGCCGGGCCAATTGCAAAGCCTCCTCCCAACTGCGTGCCTTTCCCTCCAGGATCTTCCAGGCGCCGGCCCTGGAAAGCCCCAATTGCCGGATGCCGCGCCCGGAGGGAATGCCTTTGCCGATGGTGTAGAGCATATGCCCCACCAGCAGCAGCAGGAGGGCGACCAGCAAGGCGGCCACCACCCAGCGCAAGGTAGGGTGGGCCTCAGCCCAATCCGCTACGCTGGTCAAGCCGTTCAATATGAGCCTGCCCGCATACTCGACCCAGTCTTCCAACGCTCCTTGCTGAAATTCAGGTCGGCTTAGAATCTCGCGGGTGACCGCTTCCACTTCTTCGGCATCCGGAACGGCAGGTTCGGGACTTGGCGGGCTTTGAAAGGCGGACGTCATGGCTGTGTTTTCTGTCAGGGCAGCCCCAAAGTGCTTGTGGGCGGCTGATAGCTCAGATCCGGATCCTCTCCGTGCAAGCTCTGGTTGAGAAGGACCAAGTCGAATCCTTCTTTTCGGATTCGCAGATCGTAGTAAAGGAGAACAAGCACAACCGAGAACAGGGGCGCCGTCAGAAGCGTAGCCCCTGCAGTCACGCCCTGTGTGGCTATTTGCGTCATCAAGATGTTGGAGTTCCCTGACATGGTCAGCGCGAAGGTGACCACCATGCTGGTCCCGAAGATCAACGCATAGCTCAGGATCACGACTACTGCCGCAACCCCCAGGATCTTGAGGCGGAACCCTTCGGTGAGGTCCCAGCTTCGGCGCATGCTGTCGAAGGGGCCTTGCTGCTCGAGCATGACCACCGGCACCACCACGCTCCAGCAGAGCCAAAGAAATATTCCTGGGACGATGCAGGCGATCGTTCCCGCCGCGACAGCCAATCCCACAAGCAATTGACTGCCCAAAACGGGCCAGAAGCGCTTGAACGCCAAGCTGTAGGCTGAAAAGATGGTCACCGGCCGCTGCAAGTACTTCTCGCTGACGGCAAAAGAAGTGGCGCCCGTCGAAAGCGGCAGTACCAGCAGCCACAAGACCATCATCAGCATAGAGAATCCGAGCAGGGCCAGCGCCACCAGCCCGACGTCGTCGGGATTGGCCTGCCCCACCCAGGTGAGAAATCCCAGCAGAATATAGTAGGGGATGTAGGCCAAAGCGATGATCCCCACCAGCAGAGGGAAGTTGCGGGCATAAAGGCGCATGGCACGATCGAGCACCATCCCCGCAGTCATGGCCTCGAAGCGCGGTGTAAAGGCGTCTTGCATAGACATTCTTGCGGGAAAAGTAACATGGATCAAAATTGGGTGCAACAAAGGTGGCTGAAGGGTTTCAGGCGTCCAAGATCCAGAGTCGTGCACAAGGAAACAGGAGTCAGGAGTCAGGAGTCAGGAGTCAGGAGTCAGGGAAGATATTCTACTCTGCTGCCAACTGCCAACTGCCAACTGCCAACTGACAACCGACAACTGGCACCTGGCAACTTCCCCTCATCTGCCTCTCTGCGTCTCTGCGCCACTGCGTGAATCTCCCTGCAAGCGCAGGTAGCGGCCCAGATAGCGGACTCCCAGATAGAAGGGCAGCGTATCCACCAGGGCAGTCGCCAGCTTGAAGACGTACCCAGAGGCGATGAAGACCCATAGTTGAGGCCAAATGGGTTGTGCGGGATCGACCGGAAGGGCGCCGGCATAAAAGTGGGTAATGATGATCACCGCCGAGGTGTCGATGAGCTGGCTGACCAGTGTGGATCCGTTGTTGCGCAGCCACAGGTGCTTGCCCCTCGTCAGTCTTTTCCAGAAGTGAAACAGGTAGACGTCGCAGAATTGAGCCGAGATGTAGGCCAGCATGGAAGCCGTTACAGCGCCGAAAGCCAGTCTGCGGACTTCGAAAAAGACGGGCAGGCGGCCGGACTGGTCGGGCAGGATCTTTCCGCTGATAGGATCGACCTGTTCGTAGCCCGGCAGGATTCCGCCCAGCCACAGGATGAAGACCACCCAAATATTGAGCAGCAATCCCACCCAGACCACGAAATTGGCCCGCCGTCGGCCGTACAGTTCGCTGATGAAGTCGGTGCACAGAAAGGTGACCGGGTAGGGGAGCACCCCGACTGCAATCGTAAAGGGGATGCGAATGCCCCAGACGGTAAAGGAGAGGTCCAAAAAGCGGCTCACGCCCAGGATGTTGAGCATGGTCAGAGTGCCCAGGAAAATGCCCGCCAGCACCAGAAAGACACGAAGGCGGCGTTCCTGGAGCCTTTCCGGAGTCAGCTGCATGTGGCTATTCATCGGCATTCAGTGCTGGATGGCCTTTCAGCGAACCGTCATTCTAGCCCGGATTCCTCACGGCTTGGAGTGTCGGGATTTCTGACAGCTCGACCGGCCCGGAACCGGCGAAGTCAAGTTGTTCTTTTTCAACGGGTTGCATGGTGATTGCCTGGTGAATTCCAGCTTGCCGTAGGGCTTCTTGACAAGTCGCGTTGGGAGCGAGCGGATAGATTCAGGGAAGCGCTGATGCGAACTTAGCCCTTTCTTGCCAACAAGTTAAGCTTTCAGAAGAAGGGGGCTGCGGCTCTGGCACAGTTCTTGCTGACAGAATACCGTCTTTTTATTTGGATGCTATGTGGAGAGAGGCAAATCTGGAGAAAAGAAAGATGAAATTAAAACTGCTGCCCTTCGTTGCTGCGGCATTATTGATTCTGTTGACCGGGACTGCGTCGGCAGCCAACGTCACTCTGACGACTGCTCAGATCGACTCATTCGTTTTCAGCGTTGCCAAGAGTTCGTCCAACGTGATCTCCGGATCCAATAATTTCAATGGCTTTTTCGACGTGGACTTTGATAGTGGCAGCCCTGGTGCGGGCCTGGGTGTGTTCGAGTTGACAGGGCTCAGCATCTCCTACAGCGCGGGTGACGTCTTCGCCCTGCTCTTCACCAACAATAACCTGAGCAATTGGGGATTCGAAGTGGTCGTCACGACGGACGCCGGCACATTCTCCTCAGGCGTGACCACCATCGCCCCAGGGCTTTCCTCCAACTTGAGCGCCACCCTGACTTCGGGGACCACCATCACGGCGATTGAAATCAGTGTCAGCGGAACCATCCCCAACACTGCCAATCCCGGCGGGATCCCCGATGTGGCAGCCGATTGGCGAGTTCAGGCCTCTGTTCCTGAACCCGGCAGCCTTCTGCTGATGGGCAGTGGCTTGGCGCTTTTAGGCCTGCTGTCCAGACGCCGTCGCTTGTAAGGCGACACCTGCCAGGTTTGTCATCGGAAGAAAAAGGGGGGAAGCCTGCGAGCGGGTTTCCCCCTTTTTTTCTCAGCCGCCCACCAGTGCCTCCATCTCTTTTTCATCTATGTCGAAGTTGGCGTAGGCGTTTTGGATGTCGTCGTGGTCTTCCAGTGTCTCCATCAGCTTGAGCATCCTCTCGGCCCTGCGCCCTTCAAGCTTGACCGAATTCTGGGGGATCATGGTCGGTTCGCTGCTTTGAATCGGGATGCCGGCTTGTTCAAGGGCGGTCCGGACTGAATCGAATTCCTCGAAGGGGCAGTAGATTTCGAAGGAATCTTCATTGCTCTCCATATCTTCGGCGCCTGCTTCCAGCACCACCTCCATCAGGCTGTCCTCATCCGTTGCCCCGGCTTCGATCGAGAAATATCCCTTGCGCTCGAACATCCAGGCCACTGCGTTGCTCTCGGCCAAGTTGCCCTCGAATTTGGAAAAAAGGTGGCGGATTTCAGCAACGGTGCGGTTTCTGTTGTCGGTGATGGCTTCCAGGAACACGGCAACGCCACCGGGGCCGTAGCCTTCGTAGGTTACGGTTTCGAAAGTCTGCCCGGGCAACTCGCCGGTGCCTTTCATGATGGCTCTTTGGATGTTGTTTTGAGGCATGTTGGCCGCTTTGGCGGCTGCCACCGAGGTACGCAGGCGGGGATTGGAATCCACGTCGCCCCCCCCAAGCCGGGCGGCCACGCTGATTTCCTTGATCAAGCGGGTGAAAAGCTTTCCGCGCTTGGCGTCCACCGCCGCTTTCTTGTGGCGGATCGAATGCCATTTGGAATGTCCTGACATATCTCTGGCCTCCTCAGTCGAATTTGGCATTTTAGCATGGGGGCAGGGTTAGGACAG
>JANQFM010001121.1 GCA_028277865.1 Acidobacteriota bacterium | reverse complement strand
GTCATCGTCCTCCCTCCCCTCGGCGCGCACACAGTGTACGCGCACCCAAGCGCCGAGTCAACCCGCACAAGGCCGCAGGGCGGCTCACATGCTGCTCTTTTAAAGGGGAAAGCGGACTCGCGGAATGGGTGAGGGCCGCCGCCGGAGGAAGGGATCGACCCCCGGGGAGCAACGGAGGGCACGGAATCCCAAGGCTCCGTGTACCCCGTGCGCCCCTGGGATCATTCTCAACGGACCTTCACCTCGATTTGACGGGGCTTGGCCTCTTCCTTCTTGGGGATGGTCAAGGTCAACAGGCCGTTTTTGAGCTTGGCGGCGATTTTGGCAGTATCCACCGTGGCGGGCAGGGTGAAGCTGCGCTCAAATTTCCCATAAGTGCGCTCGAGGCGGTGATAGTCCTCGCGCTCGCCCTTCAGGGTGCGCTCGCCGGAAATAGTCAGGGTGTTGTTATCCACCGAGATCGAGATCTGGTCCTTTTCGAATCCCGGCAACTCGGTGACGAAGGTAAGGGCGCCTTCATCCTCGGTCACGTCCACGGGCGGATTCCAGCCTCGCGACGCCTCGGGGCGCCTGCCCCAGAGATCCGGAAGAGCTTCATCAAAGAGCCGGAAGGGATCCACGAAGACCGATCTGTTCGGATAGGGGGACACTCTTGTCAAAGCCATGTCAATGCCTCCATTAAGGTCGCTTAATTTTTAACTTTCGTGCTTTCGACTTCTGCGCCGACACTCATTTAAGATCCGGCTTCAAGCCTGTCAAGGCAGCCAGCCCTCTATTTGACTTGAACAGGAATCTGACGGGGACGGGCTTCCTCGCGCCAGGGAATCATGATGGTCAGCACCCCGGCCTTCAGGTCGGCCTCGATGTGGCTGCTGTCCACCTTGGTGGGCAACGAGAAGCTGCGCTCAAACTTGCCGTAGGCACGTTCAAGGCGGTGATATTCATTTCGCTTGCGCTCCAGGGTGCGCTCGCCGGAAAGGGTCAGCATGCCGTTTTCGACTGAAATCTTGAGGTCGTCCTTGGAGTATCCGGGGACTTCGGCGCTGAAAGTCAGGGCATTGTCATCCTCGCTGACGTCCACCGCGGGCCCCCAGCTTCGGAAGTTCTCAGGCCAGAGCGACCTGCCGAAAAGGGTCGGCATGGATTCCTCAAAAAGCCGGAAAGGATTGACCCGAACCGGCCGATTCCCAGTTCTGTTGTATCTTGCCAAGCTTGCCATTTTCGTTACCTCGCTATTCCAAAAGACCATCTTGAATGGTCAAAACATCGTTAACCTAAGTTTCGATCAGCCCTGCCTTGTTTCGCTGCGCTGTCTGAAACCGCCGACATGCACTGATGTAAGACGCGCCCCCCAGGGTGTCAAGGATGGAAGAAGGGAAGTCGCAAAAAAGCTTGACAGCCTTCGATGGAATGGCAGGCGCCCTGATGCGCCAGATGCTGTTCATCCCGTCGAGAGGGCCTGGCTGCCGATTTGGTGGATCTGGTCGGTGAACTGACGCATCAGGGCCATTCGGTCCTGATGAGGCAAGAAAGCCGATCGGAGACCCTGCAGGATGAGGCGGTGCAGATCCTCCTGGGTGAGGGAAAACAAAGAGACGGCCTTGGAAAGCTCTTCGATGAGGGTGGTTTGAAAAAGCCCCGGGTCGTCAGTGTTGATGCTGACGGGGACTCCACGCCTGAAGAGCAGGCCGAAGGGATTGGTGGAAATGCGTGCCCAGGCTTGGGTCTTCAGGTTGCTGGTCAGGCACACGTCCAGCCCCACGGCGTGCTCACGCAAGTATTCCATCAACCGGGCGTCGCGGGCGGCCTGGATTCCGTGGCCGATGCGGTTGGCGCCCAGGACGCGTACGGCATCCCACACCTGGTCGGGGCCTCCGGTCTCGCCGGCATGGACGTGGATGTAGAGCTGATTCGCCTTGGCCCAGGCAAAGATCTTCTCGAATTCCGCCATGGGCAGCGAAAGTTCATCGCCGCCCAATCCCAGCCCCACCACACCTTGTTCGCGGTACTCGACGGCCAATTGGGCGGTGCGTCGGGCGGCCTCGACTCCGAAGTGGCGCACGCAGTCCAAAATCCATCCGATGCGCAATCCTTGCTCCGCTTCCAGTTTTCGGCCATGCGCCAGCAGTGCCTCCAAGACCGTCCGTCCGTCGCGTTCGAAATGGTCGGGGATGGAGGGCGAGAAGATGACTTCGGCATAAAGGATGTTCTGCTCCCTCATGTATTGGGCCAGCTGGTCGGTGAGCAGACGGTAGTCGGCCGGCTGGCGGAGGTGTTCGCAAACTGTCTTGTAAGTTTGCAAAAATCCGTTGAAGTCACGGTACGCAAAAAGCTTTCGCGCCAACTCGTCGGGAGCGTCCGATCGAAACTCGGTCTTGTACTTGCGGCTCAGCCGGCTAAGGAGACCAGCGCTGATGGAGCCTTCCAAGTGCAGGTGCAGCTCTGCCTTGGGGAGTTGCTTCAAGTACTCTTCGCTTGCATGTTCCATCATTGCTTCCCGGCGGGCGTCAGCCCAATAGCTGGAGCTGTTTCAGTTGATCGATGGTCTCGGCGGAAATGAAATTCTCGTATGTCCTCAGTTGCCGGTCGGCCGGCGTGCGCTTGCGCATGTTGTCCCAACACATGGGAGAAACGAAGATCAGGTCGGCCTCTTCGATGATCTTTTCGATCAGGTCGTGACGGTCGATGGGGGCGATCCAGAACTTCTTATGGGTCGAGGGGTGAAAAATGTTCATGAAGATGTCCCAGGATGCGTGCATGGTACGCTCATCCTGGATCACGATGGCGACATTGCGGTTTTTGGCCTCGCTGAGGATCTCGGCATAGATTGCCGGGCTGGGCTTGATCTCCACCACTTTTTTGCCGTATTCCTCGGCCAGCAACGAGACCTCTTCCAGATGCCAGCTGGTGGTCAGGAGGTAATCGGCGGCCTCCAAGGCTTGCCGTTGCTCGCCATCGGGCTGCTGGCCCAATGCAATCGGCACGGACTCGGCCAGGAGGCGCATTTTCAGCTCCCGTGAGAAGATGAGGGCCTCTTCGGGATGGTCGACCACAGCCAGACGGAGCTTGGGAAGGTTGGACTGGGTCGCATAGCTTTCCAGCATGCTGGCGAACTTTTCGGGAGCCAGCCCTAATCCGCGTACTTTGTCGCAGGATTCCTTAAGGAGCTTGAAGATGGCATTGCTGCGCATTTGCCGGTAGCTTTCGCGGCCTTCCTTCTTTTGCAGAAAAGCGCCGCTGCCCTTGATGATCTCGATGTAGTTCTCCTCCGCCAGACGGACGTAGATCTTGCGGATCGTCTTGTAGTTGACTCCCAAATCCTCAGCCAGTTCACGGATGGAGGGCAAGCGGCCGCCTTCGTGGATCTTGCCGCAGTAGATGGCTGAGAGCAGCTGTCCCTTGATCTGCTCGTAATAGCTCAGGCTGACCTGCTTGTCCAGGTTGAATCGAAGAGGCTTTCCCATCAGCACCGTGTCCCAGTCTGAGCGAATTTCACGCAAAGCCGCAAAGCCGCAAAGGCTGGAAAAGAAGCGGCCTTCAACCCGTCAATTAAGCCTGTCCCTTGTCTTCCGCCTCTCGGCACCCTGGCGTTCTTTGCGCCTTTGCGGCTTTGCGTGAGACTCCCCAATCCGTTCTTCATGCGCTCGTTCTGAGTCCTACTCTTGCCGGGTGATGCGCTGCAGCCCATCCATGTAGGGGCGCAGCGCATCGGGGATGACGACTGTCCCGTCGGCTTGCTGGCAGTTTTCCACCAGCGCCACCCAGGTTCGGCCCACCGCAAGCCCTGAACCGTTGAGGGTGTGAACCAGCCGGGTCTTCTTGCCCTGGCTGGGGCGATAGCGGATGTTGGCCCGCCTGGCCTGAAAGTCCTCGAAATTGCTGCAGGACGAAATCTCCCGGTAGGTGTTCTGACTGGGAACCCAGACTTCCAGATCGTAGGTCCTGGCCGAGCTGAAACCGGTGTCTCCCGTCGAGAGGGTCACCACACGGTAAGGCAGCTCCAAGCGCCTTAAGATTTCCTCTGCGTTGGCTGTCAGGATTTCCAGTTGCCGGCAGGAATCTTCAGGGCGCGAGAACTTGACCAGCTCCACCTTGTTGAACTGGTGCTGGCGAATCAATCCTCGGGTGTCCTTGCCGTAGGATCCAGCCTCGCTGCGAAAGCAGGGGGTATGGGCGGTCAGGTTCAAAGGGAGATCCTTTTCGTCGATGATCTCGCCCGCGTAGAGGTTGGTCAGGGGCACCTCGGCAGTGGGAATCAGGTAGAATTCCTCACCTTCCAGCTTGAAGAGATCCTGGGCGAACTTGGGCAGCTGGCCGGTCCCGAAAAAAGCCTGACGATTGTTGATGAAAGGCGGCAGGACTTCCTTGTAGCCGTGTTCGCTCGTGTGGATATCGAGCATGAAGCGGGTCAGGGCATGCTCCAGGCGTGCGCCGGCTCCGTAGTAGACAGCGAAACGGGCA
This sequence comes from Acidobacteriota bacterium, assembly GCA_028277865.1. Lineage (GTDB taxonomy): Bacteria > Acidobacteriota > UBA6911 > RPQK01 > DATIPO01 > JANQFM01. Next base: position 4,053 of record JANQFM010001121.1, on the reverse strand, counting down.
CCCGCGATTTTGCTGGCCCGCTCCAAGTCGAGGATGCCCAGGGCCGTCCCCACTTCCACGTGGTCCTTGATCGGGAATTCGAATTGGCGGGGAATCCCGAAACGCCGCTCTTCGCGATTGGCGGATTCGTCGGGGCCGACCGGAACTTCCGGGTGAGGCAAGTTGGGGACGCCCGACAGGAATTCAGCCACCTCTTCGGTCAGCGAACCGAGCTCCCCGTCCAGCTCCTTGATGCGGGCACCCACCTGCTTCATCTCTTGGATGGGCTGCGAGGCGTCCCGGCCCTGCTTTTTGAGGCGGGCAATCTCCTCGCTGGCGCGATTGCGCCGGGCACGCAGTTCCTCCCATTCCAGCCGTACTTGCTTCTCTTGCCCGTCCAGCTCTTCGAAGCGCTGACGGTCAAAGGAGAAGCCGCGCGCAGCCAGCCTCTCTTGAACATCGTCCAGGTTGTCTCGCACAAAAGTTCGATCGAGCATGGTCGGTGTTGCCGGTTGTCAGTTGTCAGTTGTCAGTTGTCAGTTGGAGAGTTAAGTCCAAGGTCGATGAGGCAGTGGTTCCGGGTTCCGGGATGACCAGGACTGCGAACCTGATCCCTCCGCCTCTGAACTGGCAACTGGCTCCCTCACAATTCTAGCTGCTGGAGGTAGCTTCGGAAAGCATCGGCGACGTCGTCGCGCTGCAGGGCGAATTCGACGGTGGCTTTCAGGTATTCGAGCTTGTTGCCGGCATCGTAGCGGGTTCCTTCGAAACGGTAGGCATAGACGGGCTCCTTGGTTAGCAGGCGGCGCAGGCCGTCGGTCAGTTGGATCTCCCCTCCTTTGCCGGGCGGTGTATTCTGCAGTGCCGGAAAGACCCGCGGCGTAAGAAGGTAGCGCCCGATGATGGCCAGGTTGGAGGGTGCCTGGTCAGGCGAAGGCTTTTCCACCAAGTCGGTGATCCGGAAAAGGCGCCCTTGGCTGTCCCCGGTCGGTTCGACCGAAACGACCCCATACCGGGAGACGGCTTCGCCCGGAACCTCCAAGACCGCCAATACGCTGGCCTGGCGCTCCAGGAAGATCTCCAGCAATTGCCGCATGACCGGCTTTTTTGAGGCGATGATGTCATCCCCTAAAAAGACCCCGAACGGCTCATCGCCTACAAAGGGCTCCGTCACCAGGACGGCATGCCCCAGCCCCATGGGCTTTTTCTGACGCATGGATGAAATGACGATCATCTGGGAGATTTCCCGCACGATCTGCAGCAGTTCGGTCTTGCCCTGCTCGGCCAAGACGGTTGCAAATTGGTAGTCGTAATCAAAATGGTCTTCGATGGCGCTCTTGCCCTGGCTGGTGACGAAACAGACGTCCTCCAAACCGGACTGGACGGCCTCTTCCACCACATATTGGATGATGGGCTTGTCGACAATTGGCAGCATCTCCTTGGGAATGGCCTTGGTGGCCGGCAAAAAACGGGTTCCCAGGCCCGCCGCTGGAATGACGGCCTTGCGGACTCTCTTCATCGAATTCCTCGCCAATCCCCAGAAATGCGCCGGCACCCGCCTCCCCGGAGGCGTCGGCTAAGTGAAGCTGGAATGATAGCATGCACCGAACCCCTTCTGAGCCCGGCGGCGCATGCAAGTGTAGAAACGGGGAATTCGGCGGCCCGGCCCACCTTGACAGACGCGAAGGGTCAGGCGTATCTTGAATGGTTTTTGAGAGTCGGGCCTGAGACAAGTGCCCGACCTGCTCAGCGAGCCGCCGAGCCTCAAGGGAGGACAGATTCAGCAGATGCCTCTTTACGAATATGAATGCAGCGATTGCGGCGATCGATCCGAATCCATCCAGAAATTCTCAGACGATCCGCTGACGACCTGCCGATCGTGCGGCGGACGCTTGGAACGGCTGCTCTCCGCGCCGGCCATCCAGTTCAAGGGCGAGGGATGGTACGTGACCGATTACGCCAAGAAGGGAAAAAAGGACTCCTCAGAGAAATCTGGCAAGTCCGAAAAAGCTGAAAAGGCTGATAAGGATACCCCCAAAAAGTCAAACACCGACAGCAAGGATTCTGGAAAGTCGAGCAGCAAGGGTTCAGAATCTTCCTGATCGGGCAGCAAAGGCGAGGCCCAGACCGTGAAAGTCCTGGTGGTAGGATCCGGCGGACGCGAGCACACCATCGCCTGGAAAATCTATCAAGATCGCAAAGATGTCGAATTGATTTGTGCCCCGGGCAACGCGGGTACGGCCCGCTTGGGAACCAATGCGCCGGTTTCAGCCCAAGACATCGACGGCCTGCTCGGTTTGGCACGCTCCGAACAGGTCGACCTAACCATGGTGGGACCGGAGGCGCCTTTGGTGGAGGGCATTGCCGACCGTTTTCGAGAAGCCGGTCTGGCGGTTGCCGGCCCTTCGGCAAAGGCTGCACGGCTGGAAGGCAGCAAGGCCTTTGCCAAGGACTTCATGCAACGCCACGGCATCCTCACTGCGCGATACCGGGTTTTCGGCCAGGCCTTCGAGGCCGAATCGAGCTTGCGCGCAGGAGAGTTCTCTTTTCCGGTGGTCCTCAAGGCCGACGGGCTGGCGGCGGGCAAAGGAGTCATCATCTGCCAGGATCTGACCCAGGCCTTGGACACGGTCGATGTGGTGATGCGTCAGGGACGCTTTGGCGCAGCCGGCACCCGCTTGGTTGTGGAGGAGTTCCTGAAGGGCGAAGAAGCCTCTTTTATGGTTTTCACCGACGGCTCACGCATTCTCCCCATGGTCCCTTCCCAAGACCACAAGGCAGCCTACGACGGCGATCAAGGCCCCAACACGGGCGGCATGGGCGCCTATTCCTGCCCCACGGTGCTTTCTGAAAGGCAGCAGCAGGAAATCCTCACCCAGGTCATGGAGCCGGCAGTGCGTGGCATGGCCTCCGAGGGCTGCCCCTTCCAAGGGATCCTCTACGCCGGCCTGATGCTGGGCGCTCATGGGGCCAGGGTGCTGGAATTCAATGCTCGTTTCGGGGATCCAGAAACCCAGGTGGTCCTGCCCCGCTTGAAGAGCAGCCTGATCGAGATCCTGCAAGGACTGGCCGCAGGAGACCTTTCGGGAATCAGGCCTCAATGGGACGACGATTCGGTAGTGTGCGTGGTGCTGGCGGCACCAGGATATCCCGGCTCCTATCCCAAAGGATTGAAGATCAGCGGACTCGATATGGCCGAGGAAGAGTCCGGCACGATTGTCTTTCACGCCGGCACCAGCCTGGACGATCAGGGCAACACCCTCACCAGCGGCGGACGCGTCCTGGGCGTTACCGCCCGTGCCGGAATCCTGGGGTCGGCGATCCTTAAATCCTACGAAGGGGTCAACAAGATCCACTTCGAAGGGATGCACTACCGCCGCGATATCGCTTCCAAGGGGCTTGATCGGGCACAAGCCTGAAAAAAAACGCCGCAGTGCCTCAGGCCGCCATTAACTCATCAGATGCCGCAAGGTGGGGTCAAAATAGGTAACGTGCAGCTCCTGGCATATCCGATGTCGTTGGGTAGAGGCGGCTGATCGCCGCAAGATAGCCAACTCTCACCGATCAACGCGAAAGCTGTCCTGCGAGAAAGTATCGATTGCGGAGAACCTGTCCTTGACAGAAGGACACCTTTGCCGATACCTCGCTGGCGGCGAGGAACTCTTGCAAGTTTGTGCGGACCCTGCGGCTGCACAAACACGAGAACGCGAGTTGCGTGCGCTCCTACAGGCTGGACGCAACTATCCGCGTGCCGCCCGGCGCCTGCTCGTGCTCACGCGCGAACAGGCGATCCCCTTGCCGGAGGCTGGCATGAGCCTCCAGCCCGTCTACGAATGGCTGCTGGCCCCGCCAGCCTGAAGAGCATCGAAGCCTGTCCTGCCGAGAAGTCTCGATTCCCGAGAAATCAGTCCCTGGAAAAAGGGCGCCTTGACCGAACCGCGACCAGTCGAAGCAGAGGGCTAACCCCAATTTCGTTCACTTAAGAGGATTGGCAAGGATGGAGGCCACGTGCCGGGCTTGTCCCGGTCGGGCCGTGTTTAGAGACCAGACGGGATCGGCAAAAAGAAAACGCCA
>JANQFM010000375.1 GCA_028277865.1 Acidobacteriota bacterium | reverse complement strand
GCTGAAGCAGACTGCAGAACCTGGATAGAAGCTTATGTCAACACCAATGGTGCTCTTCCGTGTCTGCCTTTGGCGTCCTTTCGCGGGCGCCCTCCTCCTGCTATCCTTCTTCAATGAATTACAGGCCAGCCGTTTCAAAGAGTCTCTTGTTCGGGATTTTGACCATCGCCCTGCTGGGCCTTGCGTCCGGTGCAGAAGTGGGCGAGCCAGACAAGCTGGAAGCCCTTAAGCCGCGCAGCATTGGGCCAGCCGCCATGAGCGGGCGCATCACCTCCATCGATGTCGATCCCCGCGACCCCGACCGCATTTACGCGGGCAGCGCCTCCGGAGGGTTGTGGCGGTCGGACAACCAGGGCACCACCTGGACGCCCATCTTCGACGATCAGGACTCTGCCTCCATCGGAGCTGTGGCGGTCGATCCGCTCAACTCGGATGTGATCTGGGTGGCCACAGGCGAGGCCAATCCGCGCAACAGCCAGTCGGTGGGAACGGGTATCTACAAGAGCGTGGACGGCGGGCAATCCTGGCAGCGGCTGGGGCTGGAAAAGTCCGAGCACCTGCACCGCATCCTCATCCATCCCCGCCGCACGGACACGGTCTATGTCTGCGCCACAGGCCCCACCTGGAGCGACGGCGAGCAGCGCGGCGTCTACAAGAGCAGCGACGGCGGGCAGTCCTGGAACCGTGTCCTGTACGTCAACCAGAGCACAGGCTGTGCAGACCTGGTGATGGATCCGGTCAATCCCGACAAGCTGATGGCAGCCCTGTGGGATCACCGCCGCACTCCCTGGGACTTCCGCTCCGGAGGGCCGGGCTCAGGGTTGCACGTCACATACGACGGCGGCGCCACTTGGAGCAAGCGGACCCACGAGGACGGATTGCCCGAAGGCGATCTGGGACGCATCGGACTTGCCATCGCCAAAAGCCGCCCCGAAGTCGCCTACGCCTTGGTGGAAGCCAAAAAGAGCGCCCTTTTCCGCTCTGAGGACGGCGGACGCAGCTGGGAGGTGGTCAACGACAGCCGAGGCATCGCCAACCGGCCCTTCTACTACTGCGACATCCGGGTGGATCCCGCCAATGAGAACCGGGTCTTCAACATCTTCTCCTCGGTCACCATCAGCGAGGACGGGGGCCGCAACTTCGAAAACCTGGTCGGATTCTCCAGTGCCCACTCCGACCATCACGCCTTCTGGATCGATGCCGAAAACCCCCAATACATGATCGATGGCAACGACGGCGGACTGGCCATTTCGCGCGACGGCGGCAAGAAGTGGCGCTTTGCCGAAAACCTCCCCCTGGGGCAGTTCTACCACATCAGTGTGGACGAACAGACTCCCTACAGAGTGTATGGAGGCCTGCAGGACAACGGATCCTTCGTGGGCCCGAGCCAGGTTTGGGAGCAGGGAGTGGGCGGCGGAGGCATTCTCAACTCCCACTGGCGCATGATCAGTTTCGGCGACGGATTCGACGTGGTCGCAGACCGTGCCGACCCGCGCATCGCCTATTCGATGTCCCAGGGCGGCAACCTTTACAAAGTCGACTTGGTGACCGGCAACACCAAGTCCATCCGCCCGCCCGATCCGCCAGGCGAGATGCTGCGCTTCAACTGGAATGCCGGAATCGCCGCCGACCCCTTCGAAGAGGGAACCATCTACTACGGCAGCCAGTACCTTCACCGCAGCCGCGACCGGGGCGAAAGCTGGGAGACGATCAGCGGCGACCTGACCACCAACGACCCTGAAAAGCAGAAGCAGTTGGACAGCGGCGGGCTCACCTATGACGTGACCGGCGCTGAAAACCACACCACCATCGTCGCCGTGGCCCCCAGCCCGGTCAAGCAGGGCGTCATCTGGGTGGGCACCGATGACGGCAACGTGCAGTTGAGCAGCGACGGGGGGAAGAGCTGGAACAACCTGACCAGCAACATCTCCGGCGTCCCCGAGGCCACTTGGGTACCTCACATCGAGGCCTCCAAGTTCGAAGAAGGCGGTGCATTCGTGGTCTTTGACGATCACCGGCGCGGCAACTGGACGCCTTACGCCTTCAAGACCTCGGACTACGGGCAGACCTGGACCAGCCTGGCGACGGACGACCTGCGCGGCTTTGTCTATGTAATCGAGCAGGATCCCAAGGTCGAAAACCTGCTCTTTTTGGGCACCGAGTTCCACCTCTACTACAGCCTGGACGGCGGCGGCAGCTGGAACCGTTGGCAGCACGGCTACCCCACCGTCCCCACCCGCGACCTGGCCATCCATCCCACTCAGCCCGACTTGGTGGTCGGCACCTTTGGGCGAGCCATTTACATCATGGACGACATCACTCCCTTGCGCGAGATGGCACGCCAAGGCCGGGAGATCCTCGACCAGCCGCTGCACCTGTTTGAAGTGGCCAGCGCCATCCAGGCCGAGATCAGCGCCCCGCCAGGCGAGTTGACCCCCGGCGATGCGGCTTTCAGGGGCGAGAACCGCCCCACAGGCGCCATCATCAACTATGTCTTCAATGCGCCCCAAGAGGAGGCTGCGCCCGCCGCCGAGAAAGTCACCAGCGGGTCCAATGGCAATGGCCCAGCACCCCAGCAAGGCCGGCGCCGCGCCCAGCGTGGCCAACAGCGAAGAGAGGCGGGCAGTGAAGGTGATGGCGATGAGAATGGGAAGAAAGAGGTCAAGATCGAAATCCTGGACTCCGACGACCAGGTGGTTCGGACCCTGCCCGGTCCCACCGAAGCTGGGCTTAACCGGGTGGTGTGGCGGCTGGACCGGGAACGCGTCTCGTTGCCCTCACGGGGTCGACGGCCCAACTTCTTCGGAAGGGGCGGCCCACCGGTCCTGCCGGGCAGTTACACCGTGCGGGCCAGTTTCGGGGAGCTGCAAGCCTCCCGGCAAGTCCAGGTTCTGGCCGATCCTCGCACCGACATCTCGCAGGCTGACCGCCAAGCCAAGAGCGACATGATCGACATCCTGAACGGCCATATCGAATCCCTCAACGAGGCTTTCGAGCGCTTGGAAAAAGCTGAAGAGGATATGCAACGGGTCGATCAGATGGCCGAAGGCGTCTCCGATGAGAAGGTCGAGAACCTGCGTCGGGTCAGCCGTGAAACGAGTGAGAAGATCGAGCGGCTGACCCGAAAGATCCTTCCCGAGCCGGTCCAGGGGATCCGGCGTGACCCGGACACCGTCCCGGGAAAGGTCTCGCGGGCCTCCGGCTACCTGCAGTCTTCCTGGGATGCCCCCAATGACACGGAGCGCAAGGCTGTGGCTCAGGCAGAAAGCGCCGTCAATGCCTTCATCGCCGAGGTGGACGCCTTTTTCGACAAAGACTGGAAGGCTTTTCAAAAGGCAGCCAAGTCGGCGGACTTGAAACTCTTCGCCAAAGATCGGGATCAGTAGAGGGGAAGCCCGCACTTTGCTCGAAACGCGGGCTCCTCCACTCTCCGAATCGCCTATGCCCAGTCAAAAAGCAACGGTTTTCCACAAATCTCTTGCAAGCCTCTAAAGACTATGGGCAGCGAGTCGAAAAGCTTTTTCAGATGGAGATTTTTGTAGCCAGGCAGCCGATTTTTGACACCCGCAACGAGGTATTCGGCTACGAGCTTCTTTTTCGCTCCGGATTTCAAGACAGCTTCCCTCAGGTCGACCCCGATGCGGCTTCCGCCCAGACCTTCACCTACAGCCTGATGGATTTCGGGCTGGACAACCTGACCGGCGGCAAGAGGGCCTTCATCAACTTCACCCGAAACCTGATTCTCAGCGAATGCGCCACTTTGCTGCCCCGCGACAAGGTGGTGATTGAAATCCTCGAGGACGTCGTTCCCGACCCGGAAGTCCTGGCCGCCTGCCGCCGCCTCAAGCAAAAAGGCTACATGCTGGCCCTGGATGACTACACGTTTCAAGAGGGGCTGCGGGCTTACCTGCCCTTCATCGACGTCCTCAAGATCGATTTCGCCCAAACTCAACCGGCGCAACGCCAAAGGTTGATGCGGGATCTGGGCGGCAAAGGAATGCGCTTTTTGGCCGAGAAGGTCGAAACCAAAGAAGGGATGGAGGAAGCCCTGCAACTGGGATGCAGCTACTTGCAGGGCTTCTACTTCTGTCGGCCCTCGGTGGTCCCGGGCCGCTCGATCGAGGGCTTCAAGCAAAACTACATCCGGCTGCTGCAGGAAATCCATCGGGGGGAAATCGATTACAACCGCCTGGAGAAGCTCATCAAGTCGGATCTTTCCTTGACTTATGCCCTGCTCAAGCTGATCAATTCCGCCGCTTTCCCCTTCGCACGACGCATCGAATCGGTACGCCAATCCCTGGTGCTGCTGGGTCAAAAGAACATACGCAAGTGGGTGACCCTGGTGACCTTTTCTCAAATCGCCCAGAACAAGCCTCAGGAACTGGTGCTCAACAGCATCGTGCGGGCCACCTTCTGCGAATCATTGGGAGAGTCGCTGGGAATGAACGGGCACAGCGACGACCTCTTCCTGATGGGGATGTTCTCGCGCATCGATGCCATCCTCGACCAGCCCCTTGAACAAGCATTGAAATCGCTGCCCATTTCGGAGGAAGTCAAGGCCTCTTTGCTGGGCGAATCCAATCCGCTGAACGAGGTCATGAAATTGGCCGAAAGCTATGAAATGGCCGACTGGCAGCGCTTTTCGAATCTGGCCGACCATACCGGACTGCCTGAAAAGAATGTTCCCAACCTTTACAAAGACGCTCTCAAGTGGGTCAATCGAATCTCCCAGATCAAGTGAAGGCGAAGTCCGGAGTCAGAAACCAGGACAGGGGAATCACGGGATATACTCTGCAGACCTTGGACCTTGGACCTTGGACCTTGGACCTTGGACCTTGGACCTTGGACCTTGGACCTTGGATTTTGGACTTTGGACTTTGAACCCAATTCGCCGGCCTGCGGTCTCCTTCTTCCCGATTCCTACCTTGCTTCCAGTCGGCTAAAGTGCATGGAGTTTCCGCTGGGGAAACGGAGGGTGAGACGATCGGCTTGCAGACGGACGGTGCAGGCTTCGCGGGAGGCCTGGGAAGCCTTCTGAATCTCCATGCGCAGGGGGCATTGCGGCAGGCTTTTGACGGCTTGGGCGGAAGAGAGGTGGTAAAGGTGGGTGAAGACCAAGTCCTCCCCCTA
>JANQFM010001028.1 GCA_028277865.1 Acidobacteriota bacterium | reverse complement strand
CGCATCAGCCAGGATCAGGTCTTTTCGACAATACTGCGGGAGTTGGAGGTCGATAAAGGCATCTGGGGAAGCCAACGGCTGCTGGAAAGCAACGATGAGGAGATCGGCTCCGATTTGGTCGATGATATGCTGCGCGAACGGGTCAACCTCAGCCTGGAACATGTTTTTAACATCCTCTCGCTGGCCTTGCCGCGCGAGCCCCTCAAAGTGGCCTTCAAGGGCCTGCACACTCAAGATTCCAAGCTGCGCGGAACCGCCCTTGAATACCTGGACAGCGTCTTGCCTGACCCGATTCGCAGCAGGTTGTGGCCATTCCTGGAGAGATCCGATCAAGTACAGGCGCAAGAATCCCGGTCCAAGGAAGAAGTCCTCTCAGAATTGCTCCGTTCGCGCCAATCGATCGAGATCTCGCTGGCTGAGTTCGGGAAGAGCTTGCGCCGCAAAGATTCCAAGGGCGCAGGGTGAATCCAAGCACGGCCAATACCGGGCTCGTCCCGGCTGGGCCATGTTCCGCAGGGCGAATTGTTCAGTGAGCAGCATTTGGTGCTCAGCTCGGTTCCCAGCAGTACTCGATTCGTGCCACATAGCGGCACTGGCCGGTCAGCACCACGGGGTTTCCCGGACTCCACTCCACCTGCTGGAGGCCCGATTCGGTGTGGACTTCGACTGGCGAGTCGGCCTTGCCGTTGACGATCGCAGCCACCGCCGAAGCTGCCGAACCGGTTCCGGAAGACTGGGTCGGACCCACACCCCGTTCCCAGATGCGCAGCTTCAACCGGTGCCGCCCCTCGACTTGAACGAACCCTAGGTTGGTACGGTCGGGGAAGGCGGGGTGCCGCTCGAGCATCGCTCCAAGCCGGCGAAACGTATCGTCTGAGGGCAGCTCCTTGACCAGCAGCTGGCATTGGGGATTGCCCATGAACAAAGCTGTGATGCGGACGGTCTGATCTCCCACGTCAAGCGGATGGTCCACGATTCGCTCCAGGCCCATCGACTCTTTTGATTGCGGGCGAAATGGGATCGAATCCGGGGCAAAGTCCGGCTCGCCCAACCAGCAGCGGTAGGTCCAGGCAGGCCTCTCCGCTTCCAGCAGCAGAAAGCGCTTGTCGCCCGATTGGGTCTCCAGCAGGATCTCTTCCCGATCGGCCAGCCGGAAATGGTGCAAAAACGCACAGGCACAGCGTCCTCCGTTGCCCGAAAAGCCTGCCCGGCTGCCGTCGTGGTTGTAGATCCGGTACAGGTAACGGTTGGATTTCAGGGGTGAAAGGAAAACGCAGCCGTCGGCGCCTACGCCCCAATGCCTGCGGCAAATCGCGCGGGAGAACTCGGAATGCTCATCCGCATGCACCTGACCGTCCCAAACAATCAAGAAATCATTGCCATAGCCATGGTACTTGTGGGCCTCGATAGTTTTGGGCATGCGGTGAATGTAGCAAGAAGGGGAACCAGGCGGCAATGCTTCCGGCAGGCTGGATGCAAGGCGGCGGCGATGGCTGAAACTCGCCTGCTTTCCTTTCCCTGCGCATTCCAGTAGGATCGGACGCTGAAATGCCGAGAATTCCAGATCATCCTTGAGGAGGAAAACCATGGACCGTCGAAAGTTCATTCAGGTTTCCGTGGCGGCGGCCAGTGCCGGAATCGCTGCCCGTAAAGAGGCCGCCGCGCAGGCCAAAGGCGCCCGTCCGGTCGTCATCGCCAGTGCCAATGGCCTGAACGCCACCGAGAAGGCGATGCAAATGCTGCGTCAGGGAGAGGACACCCTGGACGCCGTGGTGGCCGGCGTCAACTTGGTCGAAAACGACCCGGAAGACACTTCGGTGGGCTACGGAGGGCTGCCCAATGAGCAGGGCGTGGTGGAACTGGACTCCTCGGTCATGCACGGCCCTTCGCGCGGCGGCGGCGCCGTGGCCTCGATCCGCAACATCAAGAATCCCTCCAGCGTGGCCAAGCTGGTGATGGAGAGGACCGATCACGTTCTCTTGGTCGGAGAAGGCGCCCTGGACTTTGCAAGATCCATGGGATTTGAGGAAGAGGATCTGATGACCCCCAAATCCAGGGAGATCTGGATGAGGTGGAAGCGCAACCTGAGCGACCGCGACGACTGGATCGCCCCTGAGGAACGCCTGCCCGCATCCCTGAAGCCCAAGCAAACTGCCCAACTGGCCAGTGCGCTGCGCCATCACGGAACCATCAACTGCAACGCAGTGAACGAAAAAGGCGAGATTTCGGGTGTCACCACCACCAGCGGCCTGGCCTTCAAGATTCCCGGCAGGGTTGGGGATTCCCCCATTTTGGGCGCCGGGCTTTACCTGGACAATGACGTGGGCGCCTGCGGCAGCACCGGGCGCGGAGAGGCCAACCTGAAAACCTGCGCCAGCTTTTTGGGGGTCGAGTTCATGCGTCAGGGCGACTCGCCCGAGGAGGCCGGGCTAAAGGTTTTGAAAAGAATCGCCGAAAATACCGTCGAGCCGTATTTGCTCGACGACCAGGGAAGGCCGAGGTTCAACGTGAACTTTTACTTGGTCAACAAAGCCGGGCAATTTGCGGGCGTTTCGATGTGGAGCGGAGGCCGCTACGCGGCTTACGAGGGGCGGGAAAACAAGATCCGAAATTCCGCCTATCTGTACAAACGGCCTCCCAGAAGGTGATCGCAAATACTGAGACGCCCTCAATCCGCCGCATAAAATGGGCGGGACCTGCCCGAAAGATTGCAGGGCCGGCGGTCAAACGGCCGGAGGGGGTTTCATGATGCCCAACTGGAGAAGTCAACGCGGAGACGGAAAAGTCGGCTGCATCGTTTCGATTGCGATGATGGCCGCCTTCGTCTACTTGGCCGTCAAATGCGTGCCCGTCTACCTGGCCAAGATCGAATTTGAAGAGGAGTTGGCCCGTGTCGTCAGCCAGGCAGGCGCCCAGGCCCTTTCTCCTCAGGCCCTGGACAAGAACGTGGAGCGAATCGCCGAATTGCACGAATTCGAGATCGTCCCGGGGACTCTTAACAGCAAACGGAGGCCTTCCATCAGCGGCCCTCCCAAAATGCAGCTTGACGTCAGCTACTTCCGAAGCGTCGAGTTCCCCGGCTATACCCACCGCTTCGAATTCAACGCCAAGGCTTCAACATACGTTGGAAGGCTGTGACGAGGAATCAGTTGTCAGTTGTCGGTTGTCAGTTATCAGTTCGGAGGCAAAGGGTGACTCCGATCCCAGATCCTCTCCCAACTGCCAACTGCCAACTGCCAACTGCCAACTGACAACTGACCTCCCCCTTGCAGCCCCCGTCCTCAAGTGCTATCTGTGTCTCAGGCATGACTTCATCAGTGCAACCGCGGCAGCCGAAGCGCATTTTGGTCACTGGCGGGGCAGGGTTCTTGGGCAGCCACCTGTGCGGGGATCTTGTGGCCGCAGGGCATGAGGTCATCTGCCTGGACAATCTCTTCTCGGGCACCAAGCGAAACATCTACCCTTTGTTGGGCAATCCCCGCTTCGAGTTCTTGCGCCACGACATCATCCAGCCCATCCTGCTGGAAGTGGACCAGGTTTACAACCTGGCCTGCCCAGCCTCGCCGGTGCACTATCAGTCCAACCCGGTCAAAACCGTCAAGACCAACGTCATGGGTACGATCCACATGCTGGGCTTGGCCAAGCGGGTCCGGGCGCGGATCCTTCAAGCCAGCACCTCGGAGGTCTATGGGGATCCCCAGCAACATCCTCAACAAGAAACCTACTGGGGCAATGTCAATCCGATCGGGTTGCGCAGCTGCTATGACGAAGGCAAGCGCTTGGCTGAAACCCTGATGATGGACTACCACCGCCAGAACGGTGTCGATGTCCGAATTGCCCGAATCTTCAACACTTACGGACCAAACATGTCCGAACACGACGGCCGGGTGGTCTCGAACCTGATTGTCCAGGCTCTGCAGCGCCAGCCCTTGACCATCTATGGCGACGGCAGCCAGACCCGTTCCTTTTGCTACGTTTCCGATCTGGTGCGAGGGCTGCGCCTGCTTATGGCTGCCGACCAGTTGCACGAGCCGGTCAACCTGGGAAATCCTGCCGAGTTCACCATCTTGGAATTGGCCGAAATGGTGCTGGAATTGACCGGCAGCCCGTCCCAGCTGGATTTCAAGCCCTTGCCCAAGGACGACCCTGAACGTCGCCGCCCCGATATCTCACGCGCACAAGAGCAACTCGGATGGCAGCCGCAGGCAGAGCTTCGGCAAGGGCTGCTGGAGACCATCGACTACTTTGATGAAATCCTTTCAAAAGGCCGGTGAGTAAGTGGACAGTTGTCAGTTGGAAAGTTTGGTCCGAAGCAGCACAGTGTACAATTCTCCTGAAGCCTGGATCGATGAACGCCCGACCTGACAACAAGACCGGCAGCCCGAGCAAGGCGGAGAAGGGTAAGTCCGGCAGGATGGCGCGGGACATGGCTCTTTACAGCACCCTGCTCGTCATCCTGCCCTCCTGTGTGCTGGCCGGATACTGGATCGGCGCACTCCTGGACGAGTATTTCGGAACCGGATCGCTACTGGCCATGCTTTTCTTGCTGGGCGGAGCGTTGGTCGGCTTTTATCAAATGTATCACATCATCACCAGGATCTCTTCGAAGAATCGTAAGCAATAGATGTTAGTTGCCAGAGAAGGCCACAGAGTCACAGAGAACACAGAGTCCAGGCATTGAATACCCTGAGTCCAAGGTCCAAGGTCCAAGGTCCAAGGTCCAAGGTGTCGGGTCTGAGCTCCAATGGTCGGTGCGATCAGGGTTTCCGGCTGTCAGAATGATCAGGCACTTTCTTGACTGCCAACTGCCAACTGCCAACTGCCAACTGCCAACTGCCAACTGCCAACTGAGCATGAATTCCTATTTTCGTACAGCCTGGATCATACTGCTGCCCATGCTGGCGGCAGGCGTTATTGCCGACGGCTGGCGAGGGGCTGCTTCGATCCTGGCTGGGGGGGTGCTATCGCTGATCAATGCGCGCTGGATGGCCTCTGGGCGAAGTGAACTGGTCCCTGGTGGCCGAAAAGCCTTGGTTTGAGTTGCCGCGTCTTTTCCCTTACGGAGGTCCGGGCTTCGGGTGGGAGTTCGCTGCAGCGGCGGTCTTGGGAGTCCTGGCCGGCTACTTGGGCTCGATGGTGGAGTCGATCGGAGACTACGCCGCCACCTGCGCCGTGGCCGGCGAACGCTTCACAGTCCGCCACATGAACCGGGGCATTTTCGCCGAGGG
>JANQFM010001023.1 GCA_028277865.1 Acidobacteriota bacterium | reverse complement strand
CGCCGTCCGCAATCGGAATAATTCGTCGAGCTCGTCCCGCACCGCCTCGCGGTCCCGTGCGGGGATCAGCGCAAGGGCAAGACGGCGGGCCATGCGGGGAGGCGGATCGCCGGAAACACTCTTCATGGGCGTTCCTCCAGGGCTTCCTCAATCCCTTCCCAGAGGCTGGCCAGCACGCGCCGCGACTCGCGCAGCTTTTCCAGCGCTTCGGTGCGCAGCTTGAAGTAGCGGCGGGTGCGCCCTCCCTCGCCGCCCTCAGGATGCTGCATGCGCGAATCCAGCAGCCCCCGCTGCTCCAATCGGCGCAATGCGATATAGACCGCCGCCGGCGCGACTTCCTTGCCGGTACGCCCTTCCAGCTCGACGACTATGGGGACGCTGTAAGCTTCCCCATCCAGCCTTAAAATGGCCAACAGAACCTGGTGCTCGAATTCTCCTAAAACATCACGTCCCATCGGGTTTGCCTCCAAACTAACATTGCTAGTCTACCACGGGACGACTAACGAGGCGAAGGCTCAGACCGATGGCAGAGAGGTTCCGGGTTCCAGGTTCCGGGTTTTGGGATCCGGGCTCTGATTTGGCCTGGGGCGTGGAGCCCGGAGCCCCTGACCGCCGCCAGACTCCTCGGAGCCAAGCTTGACTCAATCGTGAAGAAAACAGCACCTCTAGCGGCCTAGCAGTGATAGCCAACCAGTCGCACGGGGGGCATTTAGTTGTACTTGCGCCTGTCTTTGACCGGGATGACCAGCTTGAGGCCTGACCAGACTTGGTCCACGGCACAGACCTTGACGTCGACCAATCCGTTGGAAAGGGCGATACTGCGCACCACATCTTCAGTGAGGTCGGTGGGTACCTTGGAGGCTTTTTTTGGCCAACAGACCCAGATCATCCCGTTTTGGGCGATGCGTTGCTTCAACTTCGGAATCCGGGCTCTAACTTCGGCACTGGAGTGGCTGAAAAACTGGACAAAGTCTATTTCCGAGTCCTTTGGTCCAGCCTTTCGGACGGATTCAGGGATGTCCCCCAGCGTTTTCGGATAGTCCTGGGGCGGACTGACGAAAAGGACCGTTGAATCTTCCCGAATTCCTAACTTCTTGATCAGCGGAGTCCCCGAATATCCGGCAGGCACAGCGTGCCCCCTTTCCTTCTGAAAGGCCTGATTCTAGCGCAAGACCTGCGAACAAGCCAGATTGGGAAGAATCTTGACCCCACACTGGACGAGCTGTGCTACCCTCAAAGAGGTCATAATGACCCAGATAAAAGGCAGGTAATCCATGGTTGCCATGAGCGTCGCAGAAGCCAAAAGTCATTTCTCTGAGATGATATCGAGAGCATCGTCCGGATCCCGATTCCTCATCCGACGAAGGCAAAAGCCTGTAGCGGTGGTCATCGGCACCGCCGAGTTGGAACGGCTGGAACGCGCATCGCGAATCGGGAGACGACTGGCCCTAGTCCTTGGCCAGGACAAGGACATTCTGGTTGAGGTCGAGACCGGACAAGTCCATCCTGCAATGGCAGCTTGGGGGCTTTGGGAAAAGGATGAGGATCTCGCTTCGCTGGCTGATGAGATCGATCAGGGGCGTAGCCGGGAATAGGATCCACAGCAAAGGATTCGATGAAAATCCTGGATAGCGACCACTGCGTCGCCATTTTGCGTCGTCAGTTGGACCTCAGGCAGCATGTTTTGCCCCAGGACGAATTGGGTGTCACTGCGATCAGCGTCGGCGAACTGACCCATGGCGCACGCAAATCGGCCCGGCCGGCCGAGAACCTGGCACGGCTGGATGTACTGCTGTCGAGTCTTTCTTTTTTTCCTTTCGATGATATTGCGGCCCGGCAGTTTGGGCGTATCAAGGCACGGCTGGAGAATGAGGGGCAAAGGCTGCGCAACCTCGACCTCCAGATTGCAGCCATTGCTCTGGAGCAGCAAAGTCCCTTGGTGACGCATAACCGACGTCATTTCATCAGAATCGAGGGGCTGCGCCTGGAAGACTGGCTTTGAAAGTTACTGGCCGCCCTGGCAAGGCGTCGCGTGAAAGGCTCCCGCAGGCGTATTGTACGTACGTCGAGCAGGCCGACCGAGCGCAACGCAGTCAGGGCGGATGCTTGCGGCTGCGCAGTAGAGAACCCGTGAGAAATCCGGGTTAGGAACGCCGACGCAGGCGATCGAGGAAACGAGACCTCATCTCGTTCGCCAAAGAGGGGTCAGGCGGTTCAATATTTTCTGCTTCCCCTTCCGATCGGGATCCTGAGACGGCCTGAGGGGCGGGATCCGCCGTGGAGAAGCGATTGCGCAGAGAGTCGAAGGCGCCGCGGGCTTTTTCCTTCGAAACGCCCCAGGCTGCCGAAGAGATGGTGCGGGCACCCTGAGAGACGATGCCGCCCAGCAGGCGAATCGCCTCAAGGCTGGCGCTGCGGCGTAAGGCTTTCTGGTCGGGCCGGACCAGGGCGCCGCTGTAGCTGCGCGCAATCAATCCGACCCTCAGGGTGAGAAAGGCGTTGGCAGCACCCTCCAGAACCGAGTTCACCAGCAGCGAACTGGCAGCCTGCAGGCCCGGAACCGCCCCTGCCACCGTACCCACGCTGGCGGCCAGCATCGATCCCACCATGTCGGACAACTCGCTGTCCTCCAATTCGCGGGCCACAAAAGCCGTGGCTGCCACATTGGCGTACAGGTACAGCATTTCACGCAGCGCAGGGCGTTGATTGTAGATCCTGGCCACCTGATAGACCATTCGGGTCTGAGCCACCAGCACCACCAGGCCGTCCAATCGTCCGCTTTGCGAAACAGCGGTCCCCAAGAAAACCATGGAAGCATTGCTTCGAATGATCTCTTCAGCTTGCACGTCCAGTTGCGAAATGGCGTCTTCGATTCCCCGGCGATGGGTCAGATCGACGGGTTGGCCAACCAAGCAGGAGTTGCCTTGCAGGCGCTGCCTGAGTGAATTCAAGTGGCGGTCGAAGGCCGGCCCGAAGTCTTCTTCAGGTGGTTTCAAGGGGGCTGGAAGGCGAAGATAGCGATAGGTGGGAAGCCCGATCAGCAGGGCGTAGACGGCCAGCAAGGCAACCAGCACCACCCGTCCAAGAGTGGGATGGGCCAGTGAGGCCAATTCGACGACCTGGGCAGTCTGGCTGACCAGAAAGATCACAAACCCCAGGATTGCGAGCGCCGCAACCGGAACGAGTAACTTGGACAAGTCCTTCAACATCGCTTGTTGCCATTGTACGGCCACTAGCAAACAAATGTTCGGCCTGCGATCCCACTGCCAGTTGTGGGCGGCTCTCCAACCGCTTTGGCGGCAAAGAGGCTTTTCGGGGCAGGAATCTAAACTTTTGAGGGCTGTCACAAGTCCAAAGGGCAAAAGGAGGAGCAATGCCCCAGCGACGACCCAACAGCAAGGAGGTCTCCAGCAGAGAATTCAGAAGGAATTCCAGGCTGGCTTGGCTGGCCAATGTCGGGCAGGATCTGCGCCACGGCGTCCGCATGTTCGGCAAGAGCCCTGTCTTCACTATCGTGGCCATCCTCACCCTGGCACTCGGAATCGGTGCCAACACGGCCATGTTCAGCGCCATGAACGCCGTCCTGCTGCGCTACATTCCCGTCGCGGACCCGGAACAGGTCGTTCATTTGCGCACGACGAGCCTGCCGAGGTACTCGGGCCAGACCGGCAACTCGTCCAGTTCCTTCTCGGGCCACACCTTCCTGAAGCTGCGCGAACTGGCGCCGCCGACGCTTTCTGACCTGATGGCCTACGTACCTTTGAGCACCGGCGGCGAGATTGCTGTGCGCTACGGCACTCAGCCGGAAACCGCCCAGGTGATGATGGTGAGCGGCAACTTCTTTTCCGGGCTGGGAGTCAAGGCCGCACGAGGCCGGACTTTTACTTCGGAGGACGAGGCAAGCCACGCGCCGGTCGTCGTCCTCAGCCATGCCTTTTGGAGCAGCCGCTTTGCAGGCAACCCGTCGGTGTTGGGAGAGGTCATTGCCGTCAAGGGCATCCCCTTTACAATCGTCGGAGTGGCAGCCCCTAATTTTGACGGAGTCGTGCAAGGCGCCCGGACCGACCTCTGGATCCCTCTGCAGACACGCCCCGAATTGGGTCCCTGGGGGCAACAAGTGGATGGGGCCGAATTCGTCTATGACTCCCCGAATTGGTGGTTCCTGATGATGATCGCCCGGCTCTCTGCTGAAACCACGCGAGAGCAGGCGCTGGCTCAACTGCAGCCTCTCTTTTACAGCACGGTCTACTCCGAAAACGAACCTGATGCCAACGAGGAGGTCCCCCAGCTCTTCTTCCAGTCCGTGCGCGGCCTTCAGAGCCTGAGCGCTGCCGCCAGCCATCCGATGACGCTGCTCATGGCCATGGTGATCCTGGTTCTGGTGATCGCCTGCGGGAACATCATCATGCTGCTGGTGGCCCGCAACGCCACACGACGCCGCGAATTCGGCCTCCGCCTGGCCCTGGGCGCCGGGAGCTCCCATCTGTTCAGCCAGCTGTTGACGGAAAGCCTCCTGCTCGTCTTCGCCGGAGGCCTGTTGGGATGGCTCTTTGCGTCCTGGGCCACCGGACTGCTGGCGACCTGGGCGGAGATCGAGACAGGTCTGGCACCCGACGCCACGGTACTGGCATTTTCCATCTCGGTCTGTGTTGCGGTTGCACTTGCGTTCGGCCTGATCCCGCTGCGCGCTGCAGCCCGCGTTCCTGCCAGCCAGGCTTTGAGAGCCTCCAGCGCCACGGCCAATCAGGAGCGCCAGCGTTTCTGGAGCGGACGGGCGGTGGTGGCTTTCCAGATGGCCTTGTGCATCTGCCTGTTGGTGGGCGCCGGTTTGCTGGTCCGGACCCTGATGAACCTGCAGGCGGTCGACCTCGGCCTGAACGCTTCCCAATTGTTCGTTTTCGGTATCGACCCGCAGCGCGACAGCGACGCTGAGTCTCATGCCTTCTACCGAAGCCTGCTCGACGAGCTTCGCGCCCTTTCCGGAGTCGAGTCGGCCACATTGATGGGCAACAGGCTGGGTTCGGGCTGGAGCAACAACACCAGCGTCCACGTCGACGGTGTCCGGGCCACCGATGCACAAGGCCGCAGCAGGGTGCGCTGGAACATCGTAGGGCCGGACTACTTTCGGACTTTGGGAGTGCCCATCCTGCAGGGCCGCGACCTGAAGGACTCCGACAGGCTCGAGACGCCCCGGGTTGTCGTCGTCAACCGCACCTTTGTCGATGCCTACCTGCCCGGCCGCGACCCTTTGGGCCACAACGTGGGCATCATTGATCGGGACCGGCCCTTTGCCATAGTGGGGGTGTCGCAAGACAGCAAGTACACCAGCGTCCGGGAAACGCCCCGGCCCATGGCCTACATCAACTACAGCCAGCTGACGGGCATCAAAAAGCTTCACGTCGAGCTGCGGACCCGCCGCGACCCCCAAAGCCTTCTTCCCGAGGTCCGCAAAATGGTCGCCCGGCTCGACCCGGAGCTGCCCTTGATGGAGCCCGTAACCCAGCAAGCGCAGTTTGAGCAGACTTACAGCAGCTCTCGCATGTTTGCACGCTTGGCGCTGTTCTTCGGTTTCCTGGCGGCGCTGCTGGTTGCCGTCGGGCTGTATGGGACGCTGGCATATCGGGTTGCCCGCCGCACCATCGAAATCGGTGTTCGGATGGCGCTGGGAGCGCGGCGCGGACAGGTGCTTTGGATGATGCTTCGCGAGAGCCTGACGGTGTGCCTGGCGGGCGGCGCCATCGGAATTCCGCTGGCCTTCGCCGCTGGGCGGCTGCTTGAATCCAACCTCTTCGGGATCGATCCCGGCGACCCTCTGACCTTTGTCGCCGCCGCCATCGGAGTCGTCCTCGTGACCCTGACCGCCAGCTTCGTTCCCGCTCGGAGAGCTTCTTCGGTCGACCCCATGGTCGCAATGCGCTACGAATGAGCAGACATGGCGCACACCGTCATACCCAGCTTTCGCATGGTGTCGGCACTCAATGGCTCCGCGAAGAAAAGGTGTCCGTCGTCAAATACGATCTTCAAAAACTCCTGTGCTCCGCCAGCCGCTTTTCGATCCACCCCAACCAAGGATCCAGGCGCGCAGAAACGGCGCCTCCGGCGCAGGCTTGAAAATCATAGGTATGAGACACGATGCCGATGAGCCTTCTGCCGCCGGCCCGGCCGAAATCGGCAAATACCGGTCCGCCCGAGTCGCCGACACAGGCCTGCGTCTGATCGCTCCCGATGCGAAGCTCATGGCTGGCAATCTCGGTCAGCACGGATGAAGCGCAGCCCTTTCGACCCTCACTTTTCTGCGCAGTGGGCAAAACGTCGGCGCCGCGTTGCCCCCAACCCACCAACAAGACCGGCAAACCTGATCGAATCAAGTCCGCTTCTTGCGAGGTGATGAGACGCGCTGTCGGGTTGTTGATAGGCCTGTCCAGAAAAACCAGGCAAATGTCGCTGAAGTTGGCGAGCCCGACGGCGGCGTTCTGAAAAGCCCTCGGGTCATAGCTCTCGGGCACAACCCACGTCTTCACAGGCACTGCGTCTTCCGGCCGAACCACCGACGTGCTCCCCTTCTCGGAGCGGAGATCGGCTTGAGGCGTGACGTAGAGCTCAAAGCCCTCGGCACGGCTGTTGGGATCACCGAGGCAGTGGGCAGCAGTCAATGCAACGTCGGGGAGCAGAAGTACACCTGAGCAAGTAAAATTGGCGGTGGATACACCATCCACCGTTCTCTCTGCCAGGATAGCAACTGCCGATCCGGCTTCGGGTTCGAGGCAGTCGCTTGCCCCCATCCCACTGAATCCCCGAATTGTAGGGGAACCGGGATCGCACGCAACGGTACCCAGAGCCGTGATGAGAGCGATTACGACCAGGGGGGATCGCACACGGCAATATCGGAACCGTGCACCCCAGGGTGTTGCCCCTGGGAGGCCTGTTGGAGCTAGTTGCACAGGCAGTATGGGCTGGCGCAGTAGTAATTGCTGGTCCAGTACCAGGTACCGTAGATGCACATCTGCTGGCGATACTTGGTCGCGTCAGGCTCGAACGGGGCACAGCAGCAACCATTGGCCCGGTAACGGGTGGAATAATTGGTGCATCCCAGCGTGCTCTGGCCTCCGCGCAGATCCTCGGGTGCAACCGCCTCAAGAGAATTCCAATCCACCAACTTCGGATCGACTATTCCCTCATATTCATAGACATCTGAAGAGAAGGCCAATTCTTCGGGTTGGACGCCGACGGGTGCGGAACCCACGCTGTAGGCGACAATCAGGAGCAGCGCACTCAGCGAAAGCAAAAAAGCCTTTCGAATTGCAGTCATCGTATCCTCCTTCCTCCCAACAGAAAACCTATTGAACTCAAGTCAGCGACCGGGCATCGGCGCTTCAGCTATGACAAAAAGTCTATAGTCTTTTCCTTTTTTCGAGTTTAGGATAGCAGGGTTAGATATGGAAATCAAAGGGTTGCTGGGGCTGTGGCCCGATTTTTCGTCAGTCGTTCCTTCAGCTCCAGTGAATGGACCACTGCCAGCTTTCCGCGGGCTTCTCCTTGCCGCCTCAATTCCAGCTTTGCTGTCGGGAAAGGAAGACGAGCGCCAGCAGGACGCTTCCCACCAGCAATGAATCAGAGGCCTGGGCGGCTTGGCCTTTCAGCAGTTGCCCCAGGCCGACCAGCAGAGCCAGGATGCCTCCAGGCAGGATCCAGGCCAGCGGGCCGAGTTGCTTGGCAATCCCCAGTTTGATCCGATCCAAAAGCTCTCTCATCACCATTCCCCTTTCCACGTTCTATGAAGTGCTTGACTGGAAAAAGGGACAGCAAGAACTGTGCCAAAGGCTAGTTCCCGCAATTGCTGCGATACGTGCCTTCAGGGCCGGGAAGCCTCTCCCTGGGCGGGGAATTCTTCCCGAGAGGCAAGCCATCCGAGTCCAAAGTCAGGCGGAAGGAGGCAGGAGTCAGGAATCAGGCGTCGGCAAAAAGGCTGGAGAGGATTCAGAGACCCAAGGGTCCGCTTCCCTTCCCCCCTTGCGTTTCTCAGCCTCTGCGTGATCAAGGCCCACAGTCCGCCAGAGGTTATACTCTGAAGCTACGTTGGAGAATGGGGCACCCTCTTGACTGGCAACTGACTACTGCATTCATGTCCATCTATCAAAGCGACGCATTGACGCTGAGGACTTATCCTTACGGGGAAGGACACAAGATCGCCGTTTTTCTGACCCGCAAGCACGGAATCGTTCGGGGGGCGGCGCATGGGGCGCAGAGCGGCAAGTCGCGCTTCGGCTCAGCACTGGAGCCGCTTACCCATTTGCGCCTCACCTTTCGGCAGCGCGAAAACCAAGACTTGGCGACAATCCAGAGTTGTGAGATCATACGCCCCTTTGCAGCCTTTGGGCTGAACCTGGAACAGAGCCTGCACCTCAGCTATTTCGCGGAATTGCTGAGCGAATTTGGCCAGGAAATGGAGCGCGACGAAAGGGTATTCCGGCTGGCGTTGGCGGTACTGGACGCCTGCCAGCGAGTCCCCGTTGTGGGGCTGGCCCGCTATCTGGAGCTGTGGCTGCTGCAACTGGAAGGGATCTTGCCGGCCCTGGACCGCTTGCTGCCCCAGGAGTCGGCGTCCAAGACGCGGGAAATGATGAAGCGCCCCCCCGCCAAACTTTCCGGCGAGGAATGGCAGGATCAGGAGTTGAAGTCTTTGGGGCGCCTCACCAACAGGCTTATCGAAAGCCATCTGGAGAAGAGGCTCAAGACCCGCAAGATGTTGGAGGAAATGCTGTAGGGATGAACCGCATAGAACGCGCCCTCTGCGGTTCAATCTGATTCGACCATGGCCAAGATCGAGACATTTCAGGAGGTCATTCACCGTCTGGTCGAATTCTGGATGGAGTACGGCTGTGTCATTCACCAGCCCTACGACGTGGAGGTCGGCGCCGGCACGATGCATCCGGAGACCTTTTTGCGAGTTCTTGGGCCTGACCCCTACAAGGTGGCCTACATCCAGCCCTCACGGCGTCCGGACGACGGCCGATACGGCGACAATCCCAACCGGCTTTACAAGCACACCCAGTTGCAGGTCATCCTCAAGCCCTCGCCTGAAGACGTTCAAGACATTTACCTCGACAGCCTGCGCCGCCTGGGCATCCCATTGGAGAAGCACGACTTGCGCTTTGAAGAGGACAACTGGGAAAGCCCGACCCTGGGCGCCTGGGGCATCGGCTGGCAGGTACTGCTGGACGGGCTGGAAATCACTCAGTTCACCTACTTTCAACAGGCCGGCGGACAGGACCTGATGCCTATTTCGGCCGAACTGACCTACGGCCTGGAACGGATTGCCACTTTCATACTCAACGCTGAAAGCGTTTACGAACTGCCCTGGAGCCCGGGGCACGACTACCGGCAGGTGCGCCATCGCGAGGAAAGGGAGTTCTCGCGCTACAGCTTCGAGGTGGCCGATCAAGAGAGCCTCTTCCAGCTCTTCGAGATCTACGAGAAGGAAAGCAAGCGCTGCCTGGAGGCGGACTGCATCCTGCCCGCTTATGATTGCTGCCTGAAGTGCTCCCACACCTTCAACCTCCTCGACAGCCGGGGCGCCATCAGCGTGACCGAGCGGGTGGGCATCATCAACCGGGTGCGGGCTCTGGCGGTGGCGGTGGCCCAGGCATATACGGAAAGTCTTCAAGAAAAGGCATGAGCAACCGGTTTTTATTCGAGTTGGGCACCGAGGAGATTCCGGCCTGGATGATCGAGGCAGCCTCGCAGCAACTGGCTGAGGGCCTCGCCTCGGGCCTGGAAGATCTCCAAGTGTCCTTTGAAGCTCCAGTGCGCCGCTACAGCACTCCCCGACGCTTGGCCGTGATCGTCCAAGGTCTGCCCGAGCGCCAGCCCGACCGACGCGATGTCGTGACCGGCCCCCCGTTGCGGGTGGCTTTTGACGCCCAAGGCAATCCGACTCGGGCGGCCGAGGGATTCGCCCGCAAAGTGGGCGTGGCGGTTTCGGACCTGGAAGAGGTCCAGTCCGATCGAGGGGCATATCTGAGCCATGCCCATACCGTACCGGGACGCCCCTTGTCCGAGCTGCTCCCCCAAGTGGCCGATCAGGCTGTCCGCTCCATTCACTGGCCCAAAACCATGTACTGGCTGGAAAGCCGTTTCCGCTTCATCCGGCCAATCCGCTGGCTGGTGGCCTTGTGGAATGAACGGGTTGTGGAGATGGAAATCGAGGGGGTGGCCGCAAGCCGAACCTCCAGGGGGCACCGTTTCCTGGGCGTCCAGCATGTGGAGTTGGCCAATGTGGACGATTATCCGGCCCGCCTGGTCGAAGGCTGTGTACTGGCCGATCCTGAAGAACGCCGCAGGCGCATCGAAAAAGGGCTGGCCGCTGCCGTGCCGGAAGGCTTGACGGTGCTGGCGGACGAAGGCTTGCTGGAAGACGTCGTTCACCTCAACGAGTACCCCTGCGTGATCTGCGGCGGCTTCGATCCCGCATACCTGAAGATCCCCCGCGAAGTGCTTGTCACGGTGATGCGCCACCACCAAAAATATTTCAGCGTCACGGATCCCGAGGGCGAGTTGAAGCCCTGCTTTCTGACCGTCCTCAACTCGGAAGGCGATCGGGACGGTCGCATCCAAAGAGGGCACGAAAAGGTTCTCAAGGCCCGTCTGGAAGATGCCGCCTTTTTCTGGGAGTCCGACCGCCGCACGCCCCTGGCCGACCGCGTGCCGGCTCTGGACCAGATCCTGTTCCAGAAGAAGCTGGGCAGCTACGGCGACAAGGCCCGGCGGCTGCAAGCCCTGTGCAGCGCCTTGGCTCGGAGGTGGCCGGGACTGGACCAGGAAAGCCTGCAGACGGCGGCCCGCCTCTGCAAAGCGGATCTGGGCAGCGGGATGGTGAGCGAGCTTTCCGAGCTGCAAGGCGTTATGGGAGGCCTTTACGCTCGTCATGAAGGCTATCCCGAGCCGGTCTGGAAGGCCGTCTATGAGCACTACCAGCCGGAATCGCTGGAGGATCCCGTGCCGGCTTCGCTGCCCGGCGCCGTCTTGTCCTTGGCCGACAAGTTCGACACTCTGGTGGGCTGCTTCGGCATCGGCCTGATTCCCACCGGCTCGCGCGATCCCTTCGCCTTGCGGCGCCAGGCCCAGGGAATCGTCAAGATCCTTTTCGAACTGGGCGACCAGATTCCGAGCGAGCTGACCTTGGCCCGGATGGTGGAATCGGCTCAGGAAGCCTTCGAGGCCGACCGGCCGGAAGAGGAGGTCCGAAGCAGCGTAATGGAGTTTTTGCAGCAGCGGATCCGATTCATCTTCGAACGGCAGGGCATCGCCTACGACGTGCTCAACGCTGTCTTGGCCGTGGGTGTCGGGCAAGTGCGGGCGACCTTCGAGGCCGACCGGCCGGAAGAGGAGGTCCGAAGCAGCGTAATGGAGTTTT
>JANQFM010000320.1 GCA_028277865.1 Acidobacteriota bacterium | reverse complement strand
CGGCCACCGCCTGCGAGCCCTCTTCTATCTGGGCGCCTCGGGCTACGGGGGCGGCGAATTGCTGCGGCTGTTGCTGCTGCATCCCCATGCCCAAATCCGCCTGCTGACTTCGCGGAGCCACTCTGGGCAGCGAGCCGACAAGGTGCATCCCAACCTCAAGGGGCTGACTGACTTGGTGCTGAGCGAAGACGGCGCTGACGGCGCCTTCCAGGAACTGGACTGCCTCTTCCTGGCCTGGCCTCACGGCAGGTCGATGGTCCAATTGCCGAAGTTGCTTGCGAGCTTGCCAAAAGGGATTCGGATCATCGACCTGTCAGGCGACTTCCGGCTCCGCAATGCTGACGATTTTCAGAAGTACTACGGCATGCTCCACCCAACACCTCAGCTACAGGGTGAATTCGTCTACGGCCTCAGCGAAATCGCCCGCCAACAGATCGCGTCGGCACGCAAGGTGGCCAATCCGGGATGCTTTGCCACCGCTTCTTTGCTGGGCCTTTATCCTCTCTTGGCCGCCGGAGCCGTCAGGGGCAAGGTGGTGATCGACGCCAAGACCGGCTCCTCCGGATCGGGAAGGCAGGCCAAGCCCATCACCCACCATCCGCGCCGCAGCAATAGTTTTACGGCCTACAAGCCCTTTGTTCACCAACACCGTCCCGAAGTGATGCAGGCTCTGAGCCACGCCAATCCCGGCTGGCAGGGGAGGCTGGTTTTTCAGGTCCATTCCGCTCCCCTGGTGAGAGGGATCTTTGCATCCATCTACTGCACTTTGCTCCGCCCCCTGAGCGCACAGGCCGTTGAAGGCATTTTCCGGGATTTTTACAACGGCTCTCCCCTGGTTCGCCTGAGAGCCGGCTCGCCCGACGTGCTGTGGGTCAAAAATAGCTGCTTCGCGGATATCGGGTGGGCCGTCGACGGTCGAGAACTGATCGTCTTTGCAGCCATCGACAACCTGCTCAAGGGCGCTGCGGGGCAGGCGGTCCAAAACATGAACCTGATGTTCGGATTCCCGGAAGAGACAGGGATCCGATTGACCGGGAGCAACCCATGAACAGCCAGCAAGTGATGGCCATTGCCGACGCCTGCCAGGCACCCGTCTACAGCAAATTCCCCCTCTCACTGGAGCGGGGGGCAGGATCCTGGGTCTACACTGCCGAAGGGCGCCGCTTCCTGGACCTTTACGGAGGCCACGCCGTTGCCATAGCGGGTCACTGCCATCCCCGCATTGTCGAGGCGCTTAGGCGTCAGTCGGAAAAACTCGTTTTCTATTCGAATCTGGCCTACAACTCCGAACGGGCCATGGCTGCCCGGCAGCTCATCAATGTTGCCCCTCGGGGAATCGAGCAGGTTTTCTTTGTCAACTCGGGTGCCGAAGCCAACGAAAATGCCATCCAGATGGCCCGCCGCATGACGGGGCGCAGCGGGCTGATCTCATTTCAAGGGGGATTTCACGGACGCACTTCGGCTGCATTGAGCGCCACCGGGCTGGATTCAATGTCTCGGCTATGCCGCCCCGCCGTCCCCGGGCACCATCTGGCGCCTTTCGGTGATTTGCAAGCGGTCGAACGGTTGATGAGCCAGTTCAACATCGCAGCGATCCTGCTGGAACCAGTGCAGAGCATGGCCGGGGTACAGATGGCCGAAGCCGGGTTTTACCAAGGGCTTCGGCGTCTTTGCGACCAGAGCGGGGCTTTCCTGATTTACGACGAGGTGCAGA
Organism: Acidobacteriota bacterium; assembly: GCA_028277865.1. GTDB lineage: Bacteria > Acidobacteriota > UBA6911 > RPQK01 > DATIPO01 > JANQFM01. Next base: position 765 of record JANQFM010000320.1, on the reverse strand, counting down.
CCGGAATGGGACGCTGCGGCGACTTCTTTTTCGCTCCTCGCCATGGGGTAATACCCGACCTGATGACGTTGGCAAAGGGGCTGGCCGGGGGTGTCCCTGCCGGCGCCCTTCTCATCGGTGAGCGGATCGCCGGGCGGATCGGCAAGGGCGACCTAGGCAGTACTTTCGGCGGCGCCCCTCTGGTGTGCGCCGCCATCCGTGCCACGTTGGACGTGATCGAAGAAGAGAATCTGCTCGACAACGTTCGCCGCCAGTCTGATGACCTGAAGCAGCGCTGCCTTGAATTACCTCAGGTTGCGGAAGTGCGTGGATTGGGCTTTCTGATCGGCATCCGCCTCACAGAAAAAGCCGCCCCTGTCCAGGATGCCCTATTCCATCAAGGCATCCTGACCGGCCTTTCCAGCCATCCGAGTGTTTTGCGGCTCTTGCCGCCTTTGAATCTGCAAAGGCTTGAAATCGATCTATTTCTGGACTCTTTTGCAAATGTCCTGCAGGCCGTCCCGACTCCTGCATGACATTCCGGCCTTGACGCTATTCGTTCGCAGGTCGAAACAGGAAGAAAGCCATGAGTATCAGCACAGCCGCCGCCCCGCTTCAAACCCCCCGCTTCGGCTCTGAAAACCTGCAAGCAGCCTTGCGGGGACAGTCCATCCTCAGCACGGCCGGCTTGCGCCGTTGCCAGCTGTCTGAACTGATCGATCTGGCCCTGCGCCAAAAGCAAGGGTACATCGATCCCGGCAAGCCCCTGCAGGGCAAGAGCGTGGC
>JANQFM010000998.1 GCA_028277865.1 Acidobacteriota bacterium | reverse complement strand
TCTTCCAGCAGGTAGGACAGGCGGGCTTCCGGATAGGTCGGATCCAATGGCAGATAGGCGGCCCCTGAACGCAGGATTCCCAGCAGTCCCACCGCCAAGCTGAGGCCGCGCTCCAGGCAGATGCCGACCCGCTTTTCCGGGCCTGCTCCCCGTAGGTGCAAGTAGCCCGCCATGTGATCGGCCAGATGCAGCAATCGGCCGTAGCTGAGCGACTGATCCTCAAATGTCACGCCGATCGAATCGCCGAGACGGGGCTGGTGGGCCTCGATCCATTGCCCCACCTGGGGAGCTTGCCTTTCCTGGACGAGGCCTGCAATCGGCGAAGCCCACTCGAGCACGAGCTGATGAGTCTCGGAGGGACTGTTGAGCGGCAAATGGGAAAGGGGACGGTCGGGATCGGCAATGCCACTGCGGAGAAGATTGCGCCACTGGCCGAGCATGCGGCGCAGGGTGGCGGATTCGTAAAGCTCGGCGGCGTATTCGACCCCGCCTGTGAGGGTGCTAGAGCGCTCTGCAACCGTCACGCTCAAGTCGAACTTGGCAACCGGAGAGCCATTTGCTATCGGACTGAGCCTCAGGCCGGGGAGTCGCAGGTCGGAAAGTGTGTCCAGCGGGGCATTTTGCAGAGCGAACATCACCTGGAACAAGGGAGTCCGGTCCAAGGCGCGATCCGGCTGCAGGGTGTCAACCACTTGTTCGAAAGGGATATCCTGATGGGCATAGGCGTCCAAGGCCGTTTGGCGGACCTGAGCCAGCAGTCCGGCCAACGTGAGGTCCGCATCGATCCGGCTGCGCAAAACCAGCGTATTGACGAAAAACCCAATCAGCCCGTCGGTCTCGGCTTGGTTGCGGTTGGCCACCGGAGTGCCCACACTGATGTCACGTTGGCCGCTGTGGCGGCTCAAAAGCACCTGGAAACCGGCCAGAAGGGTCATGAAGAGGGTGCAGTCGTGCCGACGGCTCAGCTTCTTCAAGTCCTGCAGCAGCGACCCTTCAAAGGTGAATCCCAATTCACCGCCCCGCCGGCTCAGCCGGGTCGGGCGCGGTCGATCGGTGGGCAGCTCCAAAGAGGGCGGGGCACCCTCCAATTGCTGCTTCCAGAAGTCCACCTGCTCCTGTAAAGCCTCTCCTTTCAGCCAGCCTCTCTGCCAACTGGCGTAGTCGGAGTATTGGATGGGGAGAGGGGGAAGGGTTGGTTCGCGGTTCGCAGTTCGCAGTTCGCAGTCTGCAGTTCCAGATACCGAATCAGGATCCATCCCTTCCGCTGCCCTGACTGCGAACTGCGAACTGCCAACTGCGAACTGATAGAGCGTTGAGAATTCGCTCAGCAGGACGCCGTTGGACCAGCCGTCCGTGACGATGTGGTGGATGTTGAGCAGAAGGCTGCAGGAGGGGAAGGTTTCGGGCTCCGGGTTCCGGGCTCCGGGCTTCAGATTCCGGATTTCGGATTCTGGATTCCGAGACCTGGAACCCGGAACCTGGGACCTGGAACCAAGCATCACCAGCGTCGCCCTGATCAACGGACCTCGGGCCAAGTCGAAGGGACGCCGGGCTTCGTCGTCTGCCAATCGCCTGGATTCGAGGGTGCTGAGTTCTTCGGGCAGGCTCTGCAGGTCGACCAAGGGCAGAGGGAATTCAGAAGGTGGCTGGATTTGCTGCACGGGACGGCCGTTTTGCTGGGGGAAGCAGGTGCGCAGGGACTCGTGCCGCTGGACGATGGCAGTCAGCGAAGCCTGCGTGGCGGCGATGTTCAAATCGCCTTCAATCCTTAGTCCGGCAAAAATGTTGTAGGCCGGGTCGGCGGGTGCCAACTGGTCGAGGAACCAGAGGCGCTGCTGGGCAAAGGACAGGGGCGGATGATGGCGGCGAGGACGACGGGTCAAGGGTGGTCGGGTGCTGTGCTGGCCCGCTTGCAGCGCTTGCTCGGTGAGCCTGGCCAGGGCCGCAGGCGTGGGGGACTCGAAAAGCGCCTGAAGGGGCAATTCCACTTCCAGGGCTGCTCGGATGCGTGAAACTACCTGGGTGGCCAGCAGCGAGTGACCACCCAGTTCAAAGAAACCGTCTTCGGCGCCCACCTCGTCGAGTTGCAAGACATCGGCCCAGATTCCCGTCAGCAATTCTTCAACGGGAGTCTCCGTTGCCGCCGCCTCGCCTCTGGCTTCCACTGTTTTGAGCTGCAGCAGCGCTCGTCGGTCCACTTTGCCGTTGGGCGTGAGCGGAATCTCGTCCAGGAAAGCGTAGGAGGAGGGGACCATGAAGCGGGGCAGGTGCTGGCTGAGGAAAGAAGAGAGGAGAGGGGGAGAAACCGCAGAGGGCGCTGAGAGGGGACGCAAAGGGCGCTGAGAAGACTTCTCTCCGTCTCTCTGCGTTCTGCCTCCGCGTGCTCTGCGGTTTCTTCCCTCTTCTCCCCTCGCCACCACATACGCCACCAGCCTCCGGCCGCGCTCCCCCTCGACGGACAGCACCGTGCAAGCCGTCACGCCGGGGTGGGTCAGCAGCAGCGCTTCGACTTCGCCGGGCTCGATGCGGAAACCCCGGATCTTGACTTGGTCGTCCAGGCGACCCAGGAACTCGATGCTGCCAGAGGGCAGCCAGCGCACCCGGTCGCCGCTGCGATAGATGCGCCGGCCTGATCGGAACGGATGGGGTACGAAGTGCTGGGCTGTGAGGGCAGGACGGTTGAGGTAGCCCCGTGCCAGGCCTTGCCCGGCGATGCACAACTCGCCTGCGACTCCCGCCGCCAGGGGGCGGAATTGCTCGTCCAGCACGTAAAGCCCCGTGCGGGCCAAGGGGCCGCCGATGGGGACGGTGTGAGCGTCCGGCGCGACCTGGCGGACGCTTTCCCAGCTGGAGAAGGTGGTGCATTCGGTGGGGCCGTAGACATGCAGCAGGCGACGGGGAGGTCCGGCCTGCATTACCCTGCGAACGGCCCCCGGGTCGACCGCTTCACCCCCGAAGAGGACGGTATCGAGGCTTTCGAAGCCGTCCGCTTGATGAGCGGCGACTTGATTGAAAAGGGCGGTGGTCAAAAAGAGGGTCGTCACCTGATGACGCTGCAAAAAGCTGCTGAAGCTGTCCGGTTCCAGCATCGTCTTGCGGGGGACGACAACTGTCCGGGCACCGTTGGCAATGGCGCCCCACAGCTCGAATGTGATGGCGTCAAAGGAGCTGTTGGCCGCCTGGGCCAGGCAATCGGACGCATCGAGCTGGACGTAGTCGGTGTCGCACACCAACTGGGCAATTGCCTGACGCGTCACAGCCACGCCCTTGGGCACCCCCGTGGAGCCCGAGGTGTAGATCACATAAGCCAGCGATTGGGCGTGGTTGCCGGCGGGCGGCGCCTTAGCTGCGCTGCCCCATTCAGCCAGCGGCAAGACAGCCGCCTCTCCTTCAGGCAGGATTTCCCGCAAGTCCTGTTGGGCCAGTACCAGACTAACGCCGGCATCCGTGAGCATCCGCGAAAGCCTCTCGGGCGGATGGGTGGGATCCAGCGGGAGATAAGCCGAGCCGTTGCGGATGATCCCCAGAAATGCCGTCAGCAGGTCAAGGCTTCGCTTGGCCATGACAGCAACCAGCGATTCGGTGCCGACGCCTTGTTCATGCAGCCGTCCGGCCAAAGCCGCCGAACGTCGGTTTAACTCACCGTAGCTGAGCTGCTCATCTGCGCAGCTCATGGCCAAGGCGTGGGGCCTTTCCACCACTTGCCGTCCGAACAACTCCTCCAGATCGGGGTGAGATTTGGATCCCAGGGCGGAACTCCACTCGCTGAGGATCTGATGCCGTTCTGAGGCGCCCACCAGGGCCATGGACCCGATTTGCTGCTCCGGGTCGGCCAGTACGCTTTGCAGCAGGCGGCGCAGGTGCCCGATCATGCGCCCGACGGTGCAGGCGTCAAACAAGTCCGTCGAGTACTCCACGCCGCCCCGCAAGCGCCCTCCGCTTTCGCCCAGCACCAGGGTCAAATCGAACTTTGCCAGCGAGACATCGGCCTGCATCGGTGATAGCGTCAGGCCTTCGAGCTGCAGCGAGGCCGAGGGCAGGTTCTGCACTGCGAAAAGCACCCGGAATAGCGGCGACTGAGCGGCGATTCGCTGAGGGTGGAGTGTCTCGACCAGCTGCTCGAACGGTACGTCCTGGTTGGAATAAGCCTCCAAGGCCGTTCTCCGGACGCTTTCCAGCAAGTCGGCAAAAGTGTCCCGGCCCCGCAGGCGGGAGCGCATCACCAGAGTGTTGACGAAGAATCCGATCAGTCCTTCCGTCTCGCTCCGGTTGCGATTGGCCACCGGGCACCCCAGTGCGATATCGGCTTGGCCGCTGTAGCGGTGCAGCAACGCCTGAAATGCGGCCAGCAAGACCATGAAGAGGGTGGACCGGTGTCGTCGGCTCAGCTTGTGAAGCCCCGCCAAAAGTTCCTCCGGCCAGTCCAGTGCCCGGACTGCGCCCCGACGGGTCGGATTTGCGGGGCGGGGGCGGTCGGTGGGCAGTTCCAGCGCCGTCAGCCCTTCCAATTGCCGCCTCCAATAGTCCAGCTGCCTTTGCTGCAGCTCCTCACTGAGCCAAAGCTGTTGCCAGGCTGCAAAGTCGGCGTACTGGATGGGGAGGGAAGGGAGCAGTTCGCGGTTCGCGGTTCGCAGTTCGCGGTTTGGAGATTCAGATTCTAGATCCTCTCCTTCCGCTCCCCTGACTGCGAACTGCGAACTGAAAACTGCGAACTGATAGAGCGTGGAAAGTTCGCGGATCAGGATGCTGTTCGACCAGCCGTCCGACAC
>JANQFM010000979.1 GCA_028277865.1 Acidobacteriota bacterium | reverse complement strand
AGAGCTGGCTCGCTACGGCCTTTCCTCGGGTAAGATTTCGGAGGTCAAATACCGGGTTTGGGACGATCAGCAAAAAGCCCTTCTGGCACCGCACGGATATGAGGTCGAATACCATTCGTTGCAAGGGCACCACCTCTGGATTCCACCGGGCGAGCGGCGCGATTTTGAGGCCAAGCAGACGACGAGATAGGCTTCAAGGAGACTGCACAATCTTGCACTCCTCTTGCCGGCAGCAGTCGGATGGGCAAGTGAAGTGACTGTATATCTCCCCGGCGTATGGCATTGCCACCAGATCTACTTCACCAGTTTTCCGTCGTAGCCTCGAAACTTCCCATCAGCGCCCAGTACGCCGAGCTTTTTGCTGTATTTCTTGTTGGCCCAACGCTGACCAGCTTGGACCCAACAATCTATGACATCCTGATGAGTCGTCGAGCCTCGCTTGAGTTTCTTGGCAAGAGAGCTGACAAAACTTCTATGCAGCCGGCCTGTTCCTGCAGGCGGCGCCTTGTCGCGAAAACCCAAAACCAATGGCTTTCCGTGTTTGTTGGAGAGCTCGCTTTGCAGACTTGATGCTGCCCCAGTTATGGCCACCCCAGATGATAACAAGTTGCAGGCATCCGCTATTATCGCAACAAGATTCTTTGAAAATCCAGCAATTGGAACCTTGATTGTTTTTCTGCCCGATCCTGTGAAGATGTCCATAAATACTATTTGAACGTATTTTCCGACTCTTATCGAGCCCTTGTCTATAAGAAGCCCGCAGTCATTGTCATTATAGAAAATCGGTTTGCTGTCAGAATGGTGCCCGGAAATGTATAGAATAACGGGTTTGCAGGCTGCAACTTTTTGAAGCCACTGTTTAAGTTGAGGCGTGACGAAGTCTTGCTCGCGCAGTGTGCTCAAATAGGTTACTCCTTGCTTCTGGGTGGCTCTTTTCAGGCCGGCAAGCTTTGGTGTCAGGTCACTCCCCAGCTTGTGGCTTTCCATCGCCTTTTTAAAAGCTATGCTGTCTTTCTGGTCCGGACCAAGCTCAAGAATCAAGAAGTCGATTGCTCCCGCCAGCAAGGAGGTCACAGGACGCTGCTTGCTTGCTCCAAGCGGCAAATTCCCGCTGCCGGCTTGAGCATACAGGGGCTTTCCTGAATCGAGATGGCGGGGAGTTGGATCAGCCCAGTCGTTCATTCCGAGTGAGCCAGGAGTCCAGGGTGACGACTCACAATGGTCCTGCTCGAATATTCGCCCTTGGCTGCTTTCCGGAATTCGGCCTTGGCAGTCTCTTCGCGGCGGCATAGGGCACCTCCGAATTCTCCGCATCGAATTACTTTCATTCTACTTCTCGTTCCTGCCTGAGACCAAGGAAGCACACCGACGTGATCGACGTGCTCCAAAACCAGGAATCCGGTCTTAGGAGCCTCGGAAGAAGGAAGCACGCCGCACTGGGCAAGGTGGTTTGTTATTCTAAGCGGGTTCGAATGATGGGTGTCACCTGAAACTCTGCGCGACTCACCATGAAGGCAGCACCGCTTGTCAGCGTCGTCATGCCGGCCTACAACCGGGCACATCTGATCGGAAAGTCGGTCAGCAGCGTACTGGAGCAGACGCTGTGCGACTTCGAGCTGGTCGTGCTGGACGACGGTTCCAGCGACGGCACGCCGGCCGCTGTCCGGCGGGTCTCCGACCAACGCATCCGACTCGTGGAATTACCTCACAGCGGACACCTTTCGCGGCTTCGCAACCTGGGGATCGAACGGGCGCGAGGGCGCTTCGTCGCCTTCCTGGACTCGGACGACCTTTGGCGGCCGGACAAGCTCCAAAGGCAGGTCGAGGCGCTGGCGCGCCATCCGCAGGCGGGATGGTCGCTGTGCGGCTATGAGGTCTTCGACAAGCAGGGCATTCGCAAACAGCGCCTTTACGAGCCAAACCTGCAGACCCAGGGGGAAGAAGCCGTGGGGTCGATCTTTGCCGAACTGATTCGCACCAAGACGGTCATCTATACCTCAACCGTAGTGGCCCGCAAGAGTGCCCTGCAGGCCGTCGGGCCGCTGGACGAGAGCCTGAAGACCAGCGACTTCGAGTTCTTGACCCGGCTCGCCCACCGCTTTGCAGTGGCCCTGCTCAGGCTGCCTTTGGCCAGGATCCGCAAGCATCCTCATAACACCTCTCTTCAGCTGGAGGAGGAAGGGCTGCAAGAGGCCATCTATGCGGTGCAACGGTTTTACGAGCAGGGGAAACTGCCGCAGCCAGATTACCGCCAAACCCTTTCCCGCCTGCGCTTCAACCTGGGCAAGCTCTTCCAGCGCCGCGGAGAACAGGCTGCGGCAGAAAAGGAATTCTCTGCCAGCCGGGAGTTGAGTCCCGGAACCGGAGGGTCGACCGCACAGGGCGCAGAGTGAAGACGCAGAGGATGCTGAGAAGAGCAGGGATCTCCACTCTTCTTCTCAGTTAACTCTGGGTCTTTATCTGCGCCCTGTGCGGTTCAAACCCGTAACGATCAAAGGCGGCGCAAACGATTCAACTCCTGACGCAGTCCCGCAATGTCGCTCAGGGTCGAGGCGCCGATGGCGTTCAAGGCGGAAGCGTATCGAGGGGCCACCCGGCCTCCGGCCAGAATCCGGACATCGTCGGCAATCAAGCGGCGCAAACGGCTGAGTTGGGAGGGGACGCGGGAGTCGTCAGGGGGATAGACCAGACTGACCGCCACAGCCCGCGCACGGGTCTGTTGAACTGCCGCGGCAATCTCCTCTGCGGGCAGGTCGGGGCCCATGTACACAGGCCTCCAACCTTGGGCGGCTGCCGTGAGTGCGGCCATTAAAGCGCCCAGTTCGTGCTGCTGCCCCGTCAAGGTGGTCACCACTACCGCCGGCGCCTCTTCGGCTGGAGCGTACTGCGAGAGGAGATTTCCCAAAAAGGTGCGCACCACCGCCGAGGCGGGATGCTCGTGGGCCACCTTGATTTCGCCCCGCTCCCACAAGGCTCCGAGCTGATGCAGCAAAGGCACCACCAGCTTTTCGAGCAGAACCGGCTGCCCCACGACCAGGGACGCCTGCTCCAATTCCTCAGCCAGCGCATCGGTGTCCAGGGAAGCCGCCGCCCTGACGGAGCGGTCCAGAAAAGGCGCCGGATCCGCCCCATTGGCATGTTCCGGTAGCGCGGGGGGCCTGTGGCCCTCCCTTTTCAGCAGTTCCGCCAGCCTCTCATCGCTCAGGGGAACCAGGTTGCTGATGCTGTGGCCGGCCCGAGTAGCCCGCGCCAGCAGGCCGAGCCGTTGCAGCTCGGCCTCGGAGTAGAGGCGCCGGTTGGTATCGGTCCGCTCCGGCTTGACCGCACCATATCGCCTTTCCCAGATTCGAATGACATGTGGCGTCAGTCCGGTTCGCTTGGAGGCGATCTTGATCGAATAGCGCTCTTGCCCAGTCATTGCCAAAGCATAGAGGAGGTTTCAGCATCCGTCAAACTTTTTTTGCACATGACCTCTGG
>JANQFM010000978.1 GCA_028277865.1 Acidobacteriota bacterium | reverse complement strand
GTCCTGGCAAGGCGTCGCGACCGAGGCCCGCGCAGGCGTACTGTACTGTACGTCGAGCAGGCCGAGGGAGCGCAACGCAGCCAGGGCGGATGATTGCGGCTCCGCAGTAGGCAATCCGTGAGAAATTCGGGCTAGCCTCCCAGAGACGGTGTTTCCCATCCCAGCCTCGGCGTCAGGCGGCCCGGATAAAATGCCGCTCAACCCGAAGAGCAAGGAAGCAGCATGCCAAAGAATGAAAAGCGAGTTCAGGCGAGTCGGCAAATCCGAGAATTGATCGAGCAGTTCGGCCGGCAGCTCCTGGACCGAAAGCACTTCGGCTTTGCCCTGGAGCTGCTGGGCCGGATGGAACGGAAGCGGAAGCTTGGCCTGGAACGGGGCCGGCCCGAGATTTGGGGCGCTGCGGTCGTTTATGTCATTGCCCGCTTGAATTTCCTCTTCGATCCCGACATCCCGCAGCCGCTTACCCCCAAACGGGTCTGCTGCGCTTTCGGCGCCAAGCAGAGAACCGTCTCCCAAAAGGCGACCCGCATCGAAAAGGCGCTTGACCTGTGCCTGGGCGAAGAAGGGCTGTGCCGCCCCGAGATTACGGAAATGCTCACCTTGGTCGAACTCCCCGGCGGGCTGATTGTGCCCCAATCGATGATTCCTGCGGTGGTGGACGACTTCTTTCAGCAAGTCGAAGAGCGGAGGCAGGAACGGCTGCGCATGAAGCAAGAGGCAAGACAAGCCGCCCAAGCCAAGGCCGCCGCCGAAAAGAGGCGCAGATGGCGGCAAGTCCAGCCCAGCCTCTTTGCGGATTTTTGAGGGGCCGACAGCAGGGTCCAAGGTCCAAGGTCAAGCAGAAGGAGTCGGGAAGTCAGGAATCGGGAGTCAGGAACAACAACGGGAAGGGATCCAAAAGGATCCGAAATCATCTATCTCCTTCCCCCTCCTCTGCGTCCCTGCGCCTCTGCGTGACCAAGGTCCAAGGTGGTACCATTTCGCTGACAACTGACAACTGACAACTGACAACTGACAACTGACAACTGACAACTGACAACTGACAACTGACAACTGACAACCCCGGAGACTCCTTGTGTCCATAGGACCGCGCATTGCCGTCTTTGTCGACTTCGAGAACCTGGCCCTGGGCGCCCGCGACATGAAGTGGGGCGACTTCCAGATCCAATTGGTCCTCAAGCGCCTGTTGGAAAAAGGGCGCATCGTCTTCAAGAGGGCTTATTGCGATTGGAGCCGCTACCGCAGCGCCGTGCGCGAGTTCCACGGCCAGGGGATCGAGCTGGTCGACATTCCCCAAAGCAAGATAAGCGGCAAGAACAGTGCCGACATCCACATGGTGGTGGATGCCATCGACCTGTGCTACTCCAAGCCCCACATCGAGATATTCGCCCTTATCTCGGGGGACAGCGATTTTTCGCCTCTGGTCTCCAAGCTCAAGGAAAACGACAAGCGCGTCATCGGCTGCGGCATCAAGAGCTCCAGTTCGGACCTGCTCATCGCCAACTGCGACGAATTCATCTACTACGACGACTTGGCCAGCGCCAGCCAAAAGCCTCCAACCCGCAAAAAGCGCAAGAAGAAGATCCCGGCCGGCAAGCAGCAGGCCCTGGACCGATTGGTGGAAATCGTACGTGCCCTGGAGGCCGACTATGATCCGGTGTGGGGGTCGCTGGTCAAGCAGACCATCCGCCGCGTCTACCCCGGCTTCACCGAATCCCACTACGGCTACCGCTCCTTCTCCGAACTCCTCAAGGACGCCGAATCCAACGCCGAAATCCGCCTGGAATACGACGAACGGCGCGGTAACTACAAGGTCCAGTTGATGGAATAGTCAGTTGGCAGTTGGCAGTTGGCAGTTGGCAGAGAGATTGCCACAGAGTCACGGAGGGCACAGAGTCAGGCCTGGGTACTTGGACTCAGAACCCTTGTCGGCCTTTTTCGACTGCCAACTGACGACTGCCAACTGACTCAAAACAGCTGCTTTTGAACGGGATTGCCGGGCTCGATCCCGAAGTGCTCGTAGGCCAGGCGGGTGGCGGTACGGCCTCGGGGGGTGCGGTCCAGGAAGCCGATCTGGATCAGGTAGGGTTCGTAGATTTCTTCGATTGCGTCTTTTTCTTCGCTGATGGCGGCCGAGATGGTGTTGACGCCCACCGGGCCTCCTCCGAACTTCTCGATGATGGTGAGCAGGATTTTGCGGTCGGTCTCGTCGAAGCCGTAGCTGTCGACGTTCATCAATTTGAGGCCGTCGCGGGCCACCATGGGGTCGATCCTGCCCTCGGCCTTGACCTGGGCGAAGTCGCGCACCCGCCGCAGCAGTCGGTTGGCGATGCGGGGGGTTCCCCGGCTGCGCGTGGCGATTTCCCGGGCTCCTTCCTCGTCGATCTCGATGTCCAGGATGCGGGCGGAACGCTGCACGATGGAGGTCAGGCTTGCAGCGTCGTAAAAGTCCATGCGCTGGGTGATGCCGAAGCGTCCCCGCAAGGGCGCCGTCAGCAATCCGGTGCGGGTGGTGGCCCCGATAAGGGTGAAGTGGCGGATGTCCAGCTTGATGGAACGGGCGCCTGGCCCTTCCCCGATCATGATGTCGATCTGGAAGTCCTCCATGGCCGGGTAGAGGATCTCTTCGATGGCCGGCTGCAGGCGGTGGATCTCGTCGATGAAGAGCACGTCGTGATCTTCGAGGTTGGTCAGGATGGCAGCCAGGTCGGCCCGCTTTTCGATGGTGGGCCCGGCTGTGGAGCGGAAGTGGACCCCCAGTTCGTTGGCGATGATCTGGGCCAGTGTGGTCTTGCCCAGTCCGGGGGGGCCGAAGAGCAGGGCATGGTCCATGGCCTCGCCCCGCTTCAAGGCGGCCAGGATGGCGATCTGCAGATTGGCCTTGACTTGCTCCTGGCCGATGAATTCCTTCAGGTGGCGGGGGCGCAGGCTGTTTTCGAATCCGCGCTCTTCGTCCTGCTGGGAGGCGGTGAGGATGCGGCCCTGCTCGTCCATTGGGCCTATTCTAGAGGAATCCCCTGTAAAGCGGGAAGGGGCGGGAGCGAGACCTGGCGCAGGGAGAAAAGGGGAACCCACGAAAGGCACGAATAACCGCGCAGGGACGGCTTGACCACCGGCTCATCTCCGTGAACCTCCAGACTCGGCCCATCGCCGGTAGTCATCGCTTTCCACAGAGGGGATCGTGGGCGAAACGTGCAAGCGCCGCCTCGGATTGTGATGTGGAGAGCCGCAGCAGGCGCGGCCAGGGCACCATCGATTCTCAGTGCCTGCGACCGCGCCTGGTGGGATTTGCAGGTGATTGGATTCCCTGCCGGATGCTAATTGCTGACGCCGCCGACGCCAATCACATCCTCCACAGGGACGATCCAGCCCCAGGGGCAGTGGCAGTGGATGCACTTCCTGGTCTGCAGGCAGTCTTCATTGACATTGTTGTCGTCAAAGCTGGCCCACTGAGAGCAATGGCATCCCGCCGGGCAAGTCATGGTGGGCTGGTTGATCGGCGCAATCGTTGCCGGACAGAGCCGGACTGCAACGGCTTGGCTGATTTCCTGGAAGGTGGCTCGAGCCAGGCCGCCGTCCTTCACCATGTATCCGGGGCGGAAGTTGCTGTGTCCCGGGATGACCGTCTCGGCATGGCCGTCGCCGTCCACATCGACGCGGGCATAGTGCTGAACGGCCCGGGCGCTGGCGCCGCCCTGGCGGGCCCAAACCGATTGGTTGGGGGCAAAGCGGATGTTCTGCTCCAACTCCAGCCGGCTCGATTCACTTCCCTGCAGCGGGGTGAAGATGACCTTGGCGTTGACCGACAGGGTGGCCGAAAAGAGGCCGCCGTTGGGCTCGGTCCGTTCAATGCGCATGGAAGTGACGGGCTGTTCGCCCTTGAGGCGGATGGCCGCTTGGAACTGGCCGCACTCGGTCTGCAGCGGTTGGGCGCTGAGCAGCGAAAGAGCCAGGAATTTCACCCGCGTCATGGCGACTCCGTCCTTGTCGAAAACGGCATCGTCCATGCGGTGGATGATGGTGTCAGCCTCGCCCAGAATGCCCGCCGGGACGGTGCCCAGACCGCCTCCCTTGAGGGTCATGATTCCGGAGAAGGGCTCGGAACCCTCGCAGAAGAATCCCGCCGGAATGGGGTTTTCCAAAAAGCTGGAATAGGTCATCCCGTCATCAGCCGTAACCCACAGGTCAATTCCACTGTAGATTACGTCCCCTGGATGGACCAGGTTGGCACGATCATCGTCTCGCGATGAGGGCGATCCCGCCAGGGCGGGCGCCATCAGCAATGCAACCAAAGCGATGCAACCGACAGCCCAGAAAATGGGCTTGAGCGAACACTTCATGAATCCCTCCTTGTGAAGTTCTCTCTAGTGAGCCGGGCCGCCGAAAGCCCCAACAAGAGGCATCGCCCTAATGGCCCGCAAGCAAAGCACTCGGGTCGCCTTGTGGCCGAGTGGATTTAATTGTAACTGCACGCATTCTTGAAGTCAAGCAGATATTTAAATGATAATAAGCAAAAAATGTTGTCGAAAATATGTGGGCAAGGACGGGGACGTCCCTTTGCCGCGAGGCACCCGGCGGCGGTCAGGGGTTCCGGGTTCCGGGCTCCAGGTTCCGGATTCCAGAGTCCGAGTCCCGAAAACCCGGAACCCGGAACCCGGATCCTGGAACCCGAAATCCTTCCGCGGTCGGTCTGAGGCTCCGCCTGGCTAGTTTTCAACCGGCTGAAGGACACCCGGCGCTGAGGGGCAGTGCAGGTGATGGCATTTGCTGACCCGATTGATGGTGGTGCTTTCCTCTGCGAAGCTCAACTGGGGCTGGCAATGGCAGGCTGGTGCCGCCAGGGCAGTGGAGCTGAGAAGAGCGCCCTGGGCAATGCTGCCCGGTTTGGTCGGTACGCCGTTGTGGAGCACCAGTCCGGGATGGAAATCGCCGGGGCTGGGAATGACGGTCTCCGCCTGCCCGTCTCCGTCAACGTCCACGCGGGCGTAATTGGCGGCCGGGCGGGTTGCCTGGCCAGGAGTCCTGGCCCAGGGGGCGGCTTGTGCTGGTGCGAAGCGGACTTGCTGCGAGATGGAACGGGGTTGAGCATTCTCCGCGCCCAGGGGCGTGAAAGTGAGCTTGGCGTTGACTGACAGCGTCGAGGAGTAGGTTCCGCTGTGGGCGTCGCGGCGCTGGATGTGCATGGAGGTGAGGGGCTGCTCGCCCTGCAGGCGGATGTCGGCCTGAAACTGTCCGCACTCGGTGCTGATCGGCTCAATGCTGGTCAGCGACAGGGCTAAAAAGCGGATGCGGGTGGTGGCCAGGCCTTCGGAATTGAAGACCGCGTCGTCCAAGCGCTCGATGATGGTGTCGGCGCCGCCGATGGCATTGGCCGGAACTGTATTCAGGCCTCCGCCCTTGAAGGTGATCTTGCCGCTGAAGGGTGCCGAACCCTCGCAAAAGAAATCGGCCGGCAGGGGCTGCTCGGCAAAATCAGAGTGGGTGCGGCCATCGGCCGGGGTGACCCATAGGTCGATTCCGCTGTAAATCACGTTCTCGCCGCCCAGCAGCACGGGCCGATCATCGTCATTGGACGAAGCCGAAGCCGGCAGGGCGATCAGGGCCAGGCAGATGCCTGCCCCAAGGGCCAATAGAAACGATCGCTTCATGGGATCCTCCTTGTTGGAGATTGCCTTGAGGTTGAGCGCAAGCCCTCAGACAGCTTGCGTGTCACACAAGATAATTGTAGATGCACTGATTTAAAAAGTCAAGCACCTCTGCAATTTATATAATACATAAACTACACTGTTTGTGTATATTCCAAATCAACATGATCAGACAGGCTGTGGTTTCTCGAGATTCCTGGCGGCTTATGCGGGAAAGTTGCGGAGGGGGCGGTAGGGTCTTGCCGCTGCTCGGCAAGGAGAATCTGCTCGGGGCGCCTGTTGTGCGCCCCGAGCAGGAGTTGTCCATTGAATCCGCAGGCGTGCCCTATCCCGATACACGAGGGCAGTGCAGGTGTAGGCAGACCTTCCTGTAGTCAGCCTTGCTGGCATCTTCATCAAAACTGACCTTGCTGTCGCAATGGCAGGGAGGCGCGGTCGCCTGGACCCTGGAACTCGCAGTCAGGCTTCCCTTGTGGAAGATGAAGCCGGGGCGGAAGTGACTTGGCCCGGGAATCACGGTTTCAGCATCTCCGTCGCCATCCGCATCGACACGGGCGTAATTGGCCGACGGTCGGGCCAGATCCCCGCTTTGCCTGGCCCAGGGAGCGTCTTGGCTGGGAGCGAAGCGGACCTGCTGAAGTATGGACAGGGGCTGGGCGTTTTCTACGTCCAGGGGCGTAAAAGTCACCCGGGCATTGACCGAAAGCTGCGAAGAAAAGGTTCCGCTGTTGGCGTCCCGGCGCTGGATCTGCATTGAAGTGACAGGCTGCTCCCCTTCTAGTCGAATGTCGGCCTGGAACTGGCCGCATGCGGTCTGCAGCGGCTCGATGCTGGTCAGAGACAGGGCTAGAAAGCGAATGCGCGTGCTGGCTTCGCCTTCGGAATTGAAGACGGCGTCGTCCATTCGCTCGATGATGGTGTCCGCGCCGCCGATGGCACCGACCGGAACAGTGTCCAGGCCTCCGCCCTTAAAGGTGATCTTGCCGCTGAAGGGCGCAGAGCCTTCGCAGAAGAAGCCGGCCGGCAGGGGCTGATCGGCAAAGTCGGAATGTGTCCGGCCGTCGGCCGGAGTGACCCACAGGTCGATGCCGCTGTAGATGACGTCCTGGCTGCTGAGCAGGGCGGGCCGGTCGTCGTCCTTGGACGATGCCAGCGCGGGAAGGGCGATCAGGGTGAGGCAGATGCCTGCCCCGAGGGCCAGAAGAAACGATCGCTTCATGGGATCCTCCTTTTGGGATATAGCCTTTGGAGTTGGGCGCGCAAGCCAACTTGCACGTGACAGGAAATAATTGTAGATGCACTGGCCTCGTATGTCAAGTTTATTCTGTATTGACACAAAATATAATCTTTACTGTTTTTTCGCATTGCAAGTCAGCATGATTAGCCCGGATTTCTCACGGGTTGTCGTCGCGAGGAGCCGCAAGGGCAGCCAGGGCGGATGTTTGCGGCTCCGCAGTAGAGAACCCGTGAGGAATCCGGGTTAAAGGGTGCCCGAGGAGCGGTCAGGCTCCCCGGGCAAGCTGATTCTACAGGAGATGTTCGTCGGGGTTGGAGGGGTGAAGGACACCTGGTGATTGAGGGCAGTGATAGTGAGCGC
This sequence comes from Acidobacteriota bacterium, assembly GCA_028277865.1. Classification (GTDB taxonomy): domain Bacteria; phylum Acidobacteriota; class UBA6911; order RPQK01; family DATIPO01; genus JANQFM01. The sequence continues at coordinate 2,308 of JANQFM010000978.1, read as the reverse complement.
ACGTGGTGAACAGGAGCCGTTCGTCCTCGACGGGGCCACCGCCACCGCCGCCACCGCCGCCGCCGCCGCCGCCGCCGCCGCCGCCGGGCGGGAAGCTTTGGTTAGGGTCGCAGTGGCAGCCGGATGCTTGAGCCGTGGCACTGAACAATGCTCCCTGGGCAACACTTTCCGGTTTGGCGGGCACGCCGTTGTGCAAGATCAGACCAGGATGGAAGTTGCCGGGGCTGGGAATCACGGTCTCCGCATGGCTGTCGCCGTCGACGTCGACACGGGCGTAGTTGGCGGCTGGCCGGGATGTTTCACCCGGAGTCCTGGCCCAGGGGGCGCCGTGATTGGCTGCAAACCGGACCTGCTGCAGGATGGACAGGGGCTGGGCGCTTTTCGCGTCCAGGGGCGTGAAGGTGAGCCGGGCGTTGACCGAAAGCTGCGAGGAGTAGGTTCCGCTGTCGGCATCGCGGCGGCGGATCTGCATGGAGGTGAGGGGCTGCTCGCCCTCCAGGCGGATGTCGGCCTGGAACTGTCCGCATTCGGTCTGAACCGGCTCGATGCTGGTCAGCGACAGGGCCAGAAAGCGGATGCGGGTGAGGGCCACGCCATCGGAATTGAAGACGGCGTCGTCCAGCCGCTCGATGATGGTGTCCGCGCCGCCGATGGCGTCGGCCGGTGTGGTCTGCAGGCCTCCACCCTTGAAGAGGATTTTGCCGCTGAAGGGAGCAGAGCCCTCGCAGAAAAAGCCGGCCGGTATGGGCTGCTCGGCGAAGTCGGAGCCGGTGCGGCCGTCGGCCGGAGTGACCCACAGGTCGATGCCGCTGTAAATGATGTCCTCGCTGCTGAGCAAGGCGGGCCGGTCGTCGTCCTTGGACGACGCCAACGTCGGCAGGGCGATCAGGGCCAGGCAGATGCCCGCCCCGAGGGCCAGTAGAAACGATCGTTTCATGGGATCCTCCTTATGAGAGATTGCCTCTCGGTTGAAAAAACAAGCCATCCGGGTCAAAGAGCTTCGTTCCGGAACGGCCCGGGCAGGCAAAATGCCGCCTGCGCTTGAGAGGAACTAATTGTAGGTACACTTGCCGTCAAAAGTCAATTATCAATGGATATTAAAATCAGCAATAGATATATCGTTTTACTAAGGAGCGAAGAGCTGTGCTTAGGCAACAACAGATTGGCCTCGGCGTGGCCGTTGCCGTAGCAAATCGGACGCTTTGCGTCTGTACAAGGTCCAAGGTCCAAAGTCCAAGGTCAAGGGAACCCCTGGCATTCGGCTTCAATCGTCGGAAGTGAAGTCAGGAGGTGTATGGACTCTGCAGACTTTGGACTTTGGACCTTGGACCTTGGGAAGCGACGACCGGAGAATATCCGGCCTTTGGTATCGGCGGGCTGGAAGCCTGTGTCACGGAGATTGGTTGGCCTTGTGACACAGGCTTCCTGGCTTTTGATAAGTTCAGCCGTTCAGTTGCTGATCTCGTGGTTGATTCGAGGATCGGGTCCGTTGGGGCAGTGCAGGTGAGCGCATTGGGAGGTATTCCAGTTGGCGCAGTTGGGGTTCGAAGTCCATTCGGCGCTCGGGTCGCAATGGCAACGGGGACGGGCGATCGCTTCGAAACCGGGCGAGGCGGAAGATGTCGAAAGCTCGGAGAGCAGGCAGGGTGCAGGTTCGAAGATGGCCTCCTGGAAGGTGGCCCAGGCCAACTGGCCGTCTTTCAGGACATAACCGGGCTTGAAGTTGCTGGGGCCCGGAATGACGGTTTCGGCTTGGCCGTCGCCGTCCACGTCCACCCTGGCATATTCCCGGACGGCCGGGGCATTGCTGCCGGGCCGGCGTGCCCACACCGAGTAGTTGGGGGCGAATCGGACTTGCTGGGCCAGCTCCAGAGGAGCGGAGGCCTGTCCCTGCAACGGCGTGAAAGTGACCTTGGCGTTGACCGCCAAAGTGGCCGAATAGGTGCCGCTGTCCAAGTCGCTTTTGCGCTGGATGCGCATGGTGGTTTCAGGCTGCTGGCCGCTCAGGCGAATATGAGCCTGGAACTGGCCGCATTCGGTTTGAATCGGATCGATGCTGCTCAGCGAAAGGGCCAGGAACCTCACCCGCGTCACGGCCTTTCCGTCGGCACTGAAAACCGCATCGTCCATGCGGTGGATGACCGTATCAGCTCCGTTGAGGATGCCGGCCGGAACGGTTTGCAGCCCGCCGCCCTGAAAAGCCACCTTGCCGGTAAAAGGCGCCGATCCCGGACAGAAGAATCCTGCCGGAATGGCTTCTTCAGAAAAGTCGGAAAAGGTCATGCCGTCGGCCGGCGTCACCCACAGG
>JANQFM010000306.1 GCA_028277865.1 Acidobacteriota bacterium | reverse complement strand
TGCACCACCTCGTGCAGCATGACCGTGAAATTGAAGATCACGAATCCCTGCACAATCGCCAGCGGAATCCAGAGAAGCGGATTGGTCCAGCTATAAAGCCCCCAGGAGGCCAGAGCCAGCACTGCGAACTGCCCGAAGGTGACAGCCAGGTGCCTCCAAGTGCTGACGGCGTGCAATCGACGCAGTTCCTGCACCGGCAAGAACGAGGAGGCACCTGGCTGTCACCTTCGGGCAGTTCGCCGTGTTGGCTCTGGCCTCCTGGGGGCTTTACAGCTGGACCAATCCGCTTCTCTGGATTCCGCTGGCGGTGGTGCAGGGATTCGTGATCTTCAATTTCACGGTCATGCTGCACGAGGTGGTACATGAAAATGCCGTGCGGGGGCAAAATGGCCTTGCCAACCGCTTTTTGGGCCTGCTCTACGCAGTTCCCAGCGGCATCTCGGCCACCCAGTTCACCCGCTGGCACCTGGATCACCACGATTCGCTGGGCTCGGACGAGGAAGATCCCAAGCGGCACCATCTGTCGCCCAAGCTGAACCGTCGTTGGGTCAAGCTGCTTTACTTTACCCCGGCCCTTTTCGTCATCTACTTCCGGGCCGCCGGGCGCGAAACGGCCACCTATCCGCCTGAAATGCAGCAGGCCATCCGCAGAGAGCGCTTGCTGGCCATGGGGATTCACCTGGCGGTGCTCTTTTTGCTGCTGTTTTTTTTGGGATGGGGCGCTGCGTCGCGCATCTACCTGATCCCTTATTTCTTTGTCTTTCCGGTTGCCTTTGCCCTCAACCGCCTGGGGCAGCATTACTACATTGTTCCCGAGGATCCCGCCCAGTGGAGCACCTTGATGAAGGTGAGCCGCTTTTGGGACGTCGCCTTCTTGTGGTCCAGCTACCATCTCGAGCATCACTACTTCCCGCGTGTGCCCTTTTACAACATGCGCCGGTTGCGCAAGCTGCTGCAGCCCTTCTTCGACAAGAGGAAAATGGGGGATCACAGCTATTCGGAGCTGCTCTACCACTACATCGTCCTCAATAAGGCGCCTCACACCAACTGGGCGTTGGAGCTGGATTAGGGGATCGGCGAACGGGTTTCACGCAGAGGCGCAGAGAGAGGGGAGAGATGCCTTTGCTGCGGATTGGAGCCGATGAGAGGTATCAAGCATGACTAAGAAAATCCTGATGGCCCTGACCGTCACAGCGGCTTTGCTGGCTGTCATCTGGATGTGGCCGCTTTCTGAAAGCGGGGCTGCCGGCAGTGATTCCGGCTCACAAGGGCTGTTCACTTACATCGATCCCTCCTGGATCCAAAACGAATACTGGTACGACGGCAAGGCCGAGCTGAATTTTTATGACGCCCAGATCGTCACCTACGGAACGCCGCGCAAAACGGACAAGGTGGTCCACATCCTGGTCACGGAAGATCATGTGCCTGCGGACTTGGTCAAGGCCAACGACTGGCGCTCTCCCGGACTGCTCAAGGTGCTCAAATTCAACAACATGCGCACCTTTCAGACCGGGATTTACGATTACCGCCAAATGATGAGTGTCTTCTTCAATATCGAAGACCAGCACTTCGCCAAGATGACCTTCGGCAGCCAGGAATGGTGCGGCGGCTCCTTCAAGGAGATCGTCAACTTCAATGGCAGAAGCAGCTTTGACTTCAACACCTACTGGGAAGGTCAGGGCAACGGCCGATACGAGGTCGACTTTCCCCGCCATCTGGTGCTCTACGATGCCTTGCCGGTGCAGTTGCGGATGCTGCGCTGGAAAACGGGCCTGCAAACAACGATGCAACTGCTGCCCAGCCAGCTTTCAAGCCGGGTCAAGGCGCCGCGTGTCTCTGAAGCACGGTTGCGCGTCGAAGAAGAGCAAGAAGTCGAAGTTCCCGCCGGGACCTTCGCCGCCTACCGGGTTCGGGTACAAAGCGATTGGGGAGAGGATCGCTTCTGGTTCGAGAAAGCCTTCCCTCACCGCATGCTCAAGCGCCAGACAGCCGCAGGGGACTTCTTCGAACTTGGTGCCACTAAAAAGCTGGCCTATTGGGGATTGAACCGTCCTGGTGACGAGGCTCACCTGCCCTGAGCCGCTGGCCGGTTAGACTGCTTCAAGTAGAGAGGCGCGGATTCTCCGGCCCAAGTAACCGCCAGGGCATTTTTTTGCTGCGGCGTAAAACCGGACAAACTGGGGAAACCGGAACTCCGCGGCCTCTCCATCAGCCAGCCAGAGCAGGTTTGCAGGAGTTTTCGGCAATGATCTCTGCGGGCATTGGATCCTCAGCCGGTTCGAGTGCGATTTCCACTTTGAGCACCGCTGTCGAAGCCTCGCGCAAGGCCACCGCCTCGTTGCAGCGTACCGCCCAGGAAATCGCCCGCGGCCAAGTGGGCGAAAGGCAAATGGTCGACCTGATGTCCGACCACCGCTTTTACCGTTCCAACCTGGAGCTGATCAAAGCCGCCGACGAGCGAGTCGGTGCCATCCTCGATATCCTGGGCTGAATCCGGGCTAGATCTGGCCGATTCTCCCCTGACCTTTGCGTCTTTGCGTGAACTCCCGCCATAATATCCATCAATGAAAAGAATCTCGATAACTGCCTGGACGCTGTTTTTGGCCATTGGAATGGCCGCCGGTCAAGAAAAAATCAAATTGGGATTGCGCCTTGAAGAGGGGCAAACCTATGGGTTGAAAATGGTTCAGGAGCAGGACGTTAGGCAGACCTTTATGGGCCAGCAGCAAGAGATGAGCCAAACCCTGGCTGTAGCTTACGCCTTTCGAGTCGAAGACCGCCTGGCCGACGGAACCCTTCGAATCACAGCCACCTACCAGGATCTCAAGCTGCGCATCGAAAGCCCCCTGGGAGTTTCCGAATACGACTCCCAGCGTCCATCGGAGGGGTCTTCGGAGTTGATGACGGGATTTGCCGCCCTCGCCGGGCAAAGCATCGGGATGCAGATATCCGCTCAGGGGCAAATCCTGCGGATCGAGGGCGTTGAAGCCATCTTGACGCGCATGATCGAGTCCCTGGATATGCCCCAAGGGCCGGACAGGCAGGAACTGGAAGAGCGCATCAAGGCCCAATTCGGCAAAGAGGCGCTGTTGGAGTCGTTCGGCAACATCATGGCCATCTATCCGCTCCATCCCGTCTCCGTGGGAGAATCCTGGACGCGGCGGCTTTCGATCAACCAAGGCCTCCCCATGATTTTTCAAAACAGATGGACGCTGAGGCAAAGGCACGACGGCGTGGCTTTGCTGGATTTGGTGTCCCAGGTGGAACCCAATCGGGAAGGCGATGCGGTCGAAATGGCCGGCATGAAGTTGCGTTATGACATGAGGGGGCAGCAGCAGGGAAGCATCGAACTGCAGGAGTCCAGCGGATGGATCCTGCGCGGCTCGATGGCGCTCGACTTCCAGGGCGAGGTCAAGGTGGAAGGATCGGACATGCAGTGGCCCATGTCGGTCAAAAGCTCTGTCCGCTTCGAACCTTACGAAGTCGGGGCTTCACGCTGACGGATTGCGACTTTGCGTCTTGGCGCGAAACTCGCCTCAAGCCAACTCCAAAATGTCGCCCAGGACGCCCGATGCGGTCGCCCGCACTCCTGCGCCCCTCCCTTGCAGCACCAAAGGCGTGGGGGTAAAGCAGCGGGTTGTGAACTGGACCAGATTGTCCGCACCCTGCAATCGTCCCAAGGGGCTTTCCAGCGGTGTCTCAACAGTCCCCACCCGGACGCGCCGAGGGCTGACTTCGACGCTGTAGCGCAGCACCCGGCCTGATCGGGAGGCCTTTTCACAGCGCTGCCGGTAGGAATCATCCAGCCTTGGCAAAGCCTCCAAAAAGGCCTCAACTCCGCCGTCGGACATCTGATGGGGAAAGAGGCTTTCCACTTCGACATCCTTCATGTCGAGCTTCAAGCCCATCCCACGGGCCAGGATCAAGGCTTTGCGGGCCGCGTCCTGACCGGCCAAATCCTCGCGCGGATCGGGTTCCGTGGCGCCCTCGCGGTGTGCCTGGCGGATGATTTGGCTAAAGGGAAGGCCTTGCTGCAAGCCGGTCATCAGACGTCCCAGAGTGCCGCTGGTGGCCCCCTCGATCTTCTCGATCTCGTCGCCGCTGGCCATCAGGCGGTTCAAGGTGGCGATCACCGGGACACCCGATCCCACCGTGGTCTCCCATCGGCTGGCGGGCAGTCCCGATCCGCTGCGAGGACGCGTGAGACGGTCGTAGGTTTCTTGATCGGCCGTCAAGGGCTTCTTATTGGCCAGCACGACACCGGCCCCTTTGCTGAGCGCCTCGATCAGTGGCTCGGCAGTGGCGTCGCTGGCCGTGCAGTCGACCACCACCCAGCCCGTTTGGGCCAGGCGGCGGACCGCCTCCAAGGGTGGCTCCCAAGACGAGGTGTCGGGCAGATCCTTCAAGCTGCCCCCGCTCAGCTTGTGGGAGAGAACCTGACGCAATTGCTCTTCGCTCAGGCCGCCTTGGGGCTGGGCCAAGCAGGTGCCCGAGTCACAGAGCAGGCAAGGCTCCAGGCGGAGCCCGTACCGCTGGGCTTGGTAGGAGCGAAATTCCAGAATCTGCTCCAGCAGAGAGCGTCCCACACCGCCCAGCCCCAGGATGATCAAGCGAGTGGTCTTCATGGTCGTGGCGGGGTGGCCGATCCGATGGGCATTCCGGGAGGCGCTGCCAAGTCGCGGCTGTCGGACGCCCCTGGGGCGGGACGGCTCAGAAATCGTTGCACGTCTTCCAGGGCCAGGATTCGATTTGCGATGTCGGCAGGCGTCTCGCCGCTGCGCCCCTGCGTGAAGAAGTCCTGCCATTGGCGCAGTTTGGCCGAGGCCACCGAGCGGACTCGGGCGGCAGCGCCGGGATTGCCGGCCAGTCGGATCAGACGGTCGACAGCCGCGCGTTCCACAACACGAGCCGTAGCTGCCTTCCAGCCGTCTGTCTGGCGGGTGGCCTGCCAGGTGCGCGAAAAGATCAGATCGATAATTTCGCCCAAGTCCGGATTCCGGGCGTCCAGGGCGTGAAGGGTCTCCAGGCGTGCTGCCCTTTGCGACTGCAGCAAGCCGCCCAAAGTCATGTCGGCGGCGACGCGGACCGCACCCAGCGGATCGAAGAAGCGTCCGGTATGACCGTTGAAGCGTTCCCGTTCATCGAAGTATCCCAATGGCAGCGGAGGCAAGGATTCCAAGAGCGAAGCCGGCAAGGCCAGCTCTTCGGGCGCCAACGTGTCCAGCAGCGCTGTCACCGCCCGGCGCTGATCCTCGGGCGCCACCCATTCGACGCCTTCTTGCCCGTCGCCCCGCAGGGCATAGGTGAAATAGGCGCCGCCCGGCACTTTGGCAGCCGCCTCGACTTGGTATCGATGGTGCAAATAAAGGGGCACCAGAGTGTCCTGCAGCAAAGCCAGGGGACGGCCCCTTGCCAAGTTGCCTTGGCCGAACTGCTGAAGGGCGGTGCGGCGGACCTGCATGGCGTTGCGCAGGCCTTCGATCGGCTCGCGGCCGTTGTCCCACAGATTGGCCAGAGGGTGAGCTGCCCCGGGAGGCCGTGCGTCCGCGTCGCTGATGAAGAGGTAGCCCTTGCCGATGGCCTCCTGCAGGATAGCCTCCAGCTGACCCTCTTCGTTGCTGCCGGCCGGAAAGTGAGAGTAGGCGTAACGGACAGTCACCTTGTCCCATTCGCCGATTCCTACCGCGTAAGCATCGCTCAGGTCCAGGCTGCCGTCGCTGCCGACTCGGGCCAGGGGCGCGGGATAGTCCATCACCGATGCCCGTCCCGCGTAGGTGCTGGCCGCGAAATTATGGGCGAATCCCAAAGTATGGCCGACCTCATGGGCTGAGAGCTGGCGGATGCGGGCCAGGGCAAGCTCTACCGGAGTCGTGTCCGATGACGCCTGGGCCAGGTATTCCATGGCCGGCGCCAGCCCCGCTTGACAAATTCCGGAGGCCTGATCGGATGAGGCAAAGGCGGGATCCAGCCCTTCGAAGAGCAACCGGTCCTGGCGCACCCGCAGCGAACCCAGGCTGACGTGGCCTTTGAGGATTTCGCCCGTGCGGGGATCGGAGACCGAAGAGCCGTAGGACCAGCCCCGCGTCGATCGATGCACCCATTGAATGACGTTGTAGCGCACGTCCAGCGGGTCGGCGCCCTCGGGCAGCACTTCGACACGGAAGGCATTGCGGAAGCCCGCCGCTTCGAAGGCCTGGTTCCACCACAAAGCTCCTTCGATCAAAGCCTGCCGGATCTGGGCGGGCGCTCCCGGATCGACGTAGTAGACGATGGGTTCGACCGCCTCGGATACAGCCGCCGAGGGATCCCGCTTCTCCAGCCGGTGACGCAGGACGAACCGCTGCTCAAGCGGCGCATCCAGTGGCGCCGCATAGTCGGCGAACCTGCGTGAGATCGTCCCGGCCCTGGGATCGTGCCGACGGGGACGGTACTGCTGATCGGGCAGGCGGATCAAGGAATGGTGTTGGCGCAAGGTGACGGCCTCGGCACTGGCTGCGGTTTCGGACACCAGCCTGCCGGGCCGGCCGGTGGCTTCGAAAGTCAGCAGAGCTTCCAACTCGGTGTTGTCTGCAAAGGCCTTGCTGCGCGGCAAGTAGATGGCGCTGCGCGAGCGGTCCAGGCGGTAGTTGCCCTGATTGGAGCGTTGCAGCGTTCCCACCACGTTATGGGCGTCGCGGATGAGAAAGCTGCTGGCGTCCACCAGCACGCTGCCATCGGATTGGGCCGTCACTTCGGCGCCCCAAAGGGCCGACTGGGCGAACGATTCGGCCACGGCCCGGCGTTCGGTGGCATTGTCGCTGACAGCCCGGTAGTCCAGGTTGGGCTGGATGAGTAGCACCTTGGGCCCGATGCGCGTGAATCGGACGAGCCGGCTGCTTCCCAGCTGTCCCCGGTCCAGCCCCACCGGGTTGGATCCCAGGCCGCTCGACAAGGCGTTGACGTACAGGAAGTCCTCATCGAAACGGGAGATTTCCAGCCAAATCTTGCCCGCCTTCTCGTCCCAGTAAAAAGTGAAAAACCCTTCCCGGCGCTCAAACCCCTCAGTCTTGTCGGCAATCGAAGGCAAGTCTTGGGCCACCGCTGCACCAAAAAGCGCCCACCCCGTCAAAAGCCACCAAACACGCTGCATCGTCGCACTCCTTTTCATCTAGTCGAGTTGTCAGTTGTCAGTTCGGATTCCGGATCCGAACCTCTGACCTGACAGCTCAGGAACCAGCTAGGGCCGCCAAGGCCCGCAAGAAGTTCACAAAACTGTCAAGAAGCGATCCGCCTCCCTAAACCGGCCCCGGAGGGGGCCTCGGGTATTAGCCGGAGGTGAAGCCGCCTGCGGCGAAGCCACCGGAACTGCTAGCCGGAGAGCATCGGGCTTCCGCGGCGCTGTTCCCAGCACCCTTCCAGGGCGCCAGAGGATTCTTGGGGCGCTCTCCGGTGGCTGCGCCGCCCGAGGCGGCTGACCACCGGCTAATA
>JANQFM010000977.1 GCA_028277865.1 Acidobacteriota bacterium | reverse complement strand
GTCCTGGCAAGGCGTCGCGACCGAGGCCCGCGCAGTCGTACTGTACTGTACGTCGAGCAGGCCGAGGGAGCGCAACGCAGCCAGGGCGGACGATGGCGGCTCCGCAGCAGGCAAACCGTGAGAAATTCGGGTTAGTGAGCTTGCGAACAAGAGCGCCAAACCTACGTGAAAGGTCACGAAGGAACCCGGTCGGTGATTCAACGGATGCCCGTGTCGGTTTGCACCGGGCGGCAGTTCATCAGGTCGGACTGCTGGCCGCCAATTTCGCACTGCTCGTCCGTTTGGCCTTTGCAGGCACCCAGATCCACCTGGATGATCACGGACTTGCCCAGGCAGGTGCAGTGACACTCATAATGGAGATGCAGGGGCCTGTCTGCCGTGTCCGGCTCCGGCTCGTCCGGCTCGGTGTCGGAGGGCAGCAAGGAGGGATCGTCGATGAAGGGGTTGCGGGTTCCCTGCAGGCTCTCGATACGTTCGTTGCGAAGGCGCTCCAGGTCGCTGGGCGGATCGTCCCGGTGCCACTGTGTAAGCGTCTGCAACTCGTTGGCATCGATGCGCACTCCGTAGGCCTCCATCATGTAAAAGACCGCCCGCGCCACCTCTCCCCGGGCCTCCGGCCGCGGTTCGACGTTGCTGTCACTGATTTCGAAGTCGCATTCCCCGAAATCAGAATCCTCTCCCGCAACCTCGCCGAACGGAAGCGAGGCGCGCATCTCGTTGACCCGGATGATGGCGGGGTAATGGTTGTGCAGGTCGGCTTCCATGAAGTTGTACAAGGCGCTTCGACGGCGGCACTCCTTGCGGCTCGAACTGGCGCATCCACCCGCCTCCTTCATGGCACTGGCGGGCAGCACGTGCTCAATGTTGAGGCCGTTGTGGCTGGTGCCGAAGGAGCGCCCGCAATAAAGCGACTCTCCCCCGTCGCGGTATAGTTGAGCCCAGAAGAACTCGCTGCGGGCTGACTTGTAGTCCGGGATGACCGTCTGCTGGGCCAGGACCGGAGCAGTCAGGCAGACAATAACCAAAAGCCCTGTTGGAAAGCGGTTTGAGCGACTCATAGCACGTCTCCTTTGGTTGAAGGATTCTCACTTGGGGAGCCTGCGCTTCGAACGAGGCTGCTGAATGATCTCGCAAACAAAGAGCACAAGAACTCCTCATTTCACTTTCGTGGCTTTCGCAAGACATTGCCATCCCTTCGCGGGCTTCCCCCTCCCAGTCCCCTTCCCCAGTCAATTTTCGACAGCACCCTCGCCAAGGCTTCCAAGCTTGCCAAGTTGTGGACGGGCAGGTGGTCGTCGACAGAAGGCAGCAATGCCTGGGCACCGCGTGTCAAGGGCTGGTATCCGGGGCGTCCCAGCAGCGGATTAAGCCATATGAAGCGATGGCAGCTACGCTGCAGCCTGCAAGCCTCCCTGCCCAGCAACTGGGGATCGCCCCGGTCCCATCCGTCGGTGATCAGCAGGGTTACGGCGCCCCAACCCAATACCCGACGCGACCATCGATAGTTGAACTCACGGACGGCCTCTCCGATGCGGGTTCCGCCCCCCCAGTCGCGGACGCTGCTGCCCACCTCCCCCAGGCTGCGGTCCACCGACTTGTGACGCAACGGCAAGGTGATGCGGGTGAGGCGGGTTGCGAAGACGAAGGACTCGATGTGCCCCCGGTAAGAAGACAGGGTGTGCATGAAGTGGAGCAGCAGACGGGTGTAGTTTTCCATGCTGCCGCTGATGTCGGCGATGAGCGCCAGCCGACGGGGCTTGAACTTGGCGGACTTGCGAGGCAGCAGCAGGGTTTCGCCCCCATGGCGCAGGCTATGACGCAGCAGCCGCCGGGCGTCCACTTCTCCCCGCCTGCCAGGACGGCTGCGGCGGCTGCGGCGCAGGGCCAGGCTGAGGGCCAGCGCCGCAATCATGCGACGCGCCGTCTCGACCTCTTCGCCCGTCATGTCGGCGAAATCCTTGTGGCGCAGCATCTCCTGAACGCTGTAAACGGGCAACAGGACCGCTTCGCGCCCTTCGGACTCCTCTTTTCTCGGGTCGTCGGAGTCCTCCGAATCGAAAGCGGCCAAGGGTGGCCTGCGGGTCTTCTTGCGACGGCGCTCCTCACCCAGCGAACGCAAATCGAGTTTGGTCCAACCGGCGGACGGCTTCTTCCAAAAGACTCGGAAAGCCTCGTCAAAAAGCTGCAGGTCGGCACGGCGAGTGACAATCAGGGCGCGCAGGGCGTGGTAGACATCCGACCTTTTGCCCAAATCAACCAATTGAACCGCACGGGCCGCCTCGATCATTCGACCGGGTGCCGCATCCATCCCCAGACGGTTGCAGACGCGCCCGAAGAGGAGCAGATTATGCAGCAGGCGTCCGCCGGGCTGAGGGTCGGGAATGTATACTTCCGACAGCATTTTCCATAGTGTGACACAGTCAGCCCAGCCTGTGATGGCTGCTGCTGGGCCTTGCGGGTGCGATTCCCTCTCTCTGTCCGCCTGCGCCGGAGGCGCTCCCAGAAGGTAGCCGATGGTTGAGCGCAGCGACACCACCGGATCAGAGGCTCCTTGACGGAGCCATTGCCAGACGTATAACCTTAGCCCGATATCGTTCATTCAAACGAGACTTTAATCGTGCGACTCCTGATTCTCTGTGTGATTCTCGTCTTCTTGCAGGCCGCTTCAATCCTGAACGCCTCTGCCGAGGGTGGATGCATTTCTGAAAGTCCCATC
>JANQFM010000965.1 GCA_028277865.1 Acidobacteriota bacterium | reverse complement strand
GACGGCGCCATGCTGATCGGACAGGCGTGTCATTTCCCGAATCACCGACTCGGTAAAGGACTCTGCCTTGCGGCTGACTCGATTCTTCATGGCCGAAGTCTAGCAGTTCGCGGATTAAGAGAAGGGAAAGCCCACGAAAAAGCACGAATGTCCAGCCAGCGGGTCCACAGAGGGATTCTCCCGCAGAGGCGCAAAGACGCAGAGGAGGAGGAGGGGGAAGAGAAGCAGAAAGGATGGAAACGGTCGATTCTCGTGGCTTTCGCGAGCATTCGCGCCTTTTAGCTTAGCGTTTTCCCTCAGTCCGAGATTTCAAGGGTATAACGGAGGGCCGCGTCCAGTTGGGAGAGTTTCGAAGCTGCCAGAGAGCCTGAGAAATGGGTGAGTCGGCGCTTGAAAAGCAGGGTCAGGAAATCGCAGCGAACGGCACACTGGCGGGGAAGCCCTTCTTCCGGTCCTATCAAAACTTCGGAACGGATTCCCAGGATTTCGCTGTAGACGGGGGCGCAAACGACTGTCGAGACGTCTTTGCAGCCGACAATGAAGTTGCGGGAGACGACCACATAATAGCTTGGCTTGTGGCCCCGTTCGGGAATCCGCTGGCGGGTTCTGTAGATTTCACCTCGCTTCACAGCTCTGCTTGCTCCCGAACCAGCGCCTCAGCCTGCTTTTCCAGCCGTCGACGGGATTGACGGAAGATGCGTCGTTCCCTCTCTTCCTCAGCGCGTCGCTCCAAGCGGGCAAGAAGATCCTGGGCGGCATTGCGGACAAATGCCGAACGGCTCGACCAGGAAGAATGGCCCGATCCGACCAGTTGGTCAATCTTGGAGAGCGTGGCTTCGTCAATAGTCACAGCAATGGTTTTCATATTGAAGATTTATTGTACCTGGATGAGCAGCCAAGATGCAATAACAGAATCCGCACGCAGAGGCGCAAAGACGCGAAGAGGCGGAGGATAACAAGGAGGCAACCGGTTTTCGTGGCTTTCGTGAGTGAGACGTTGGCGCCCTTTCGTGGGCTTCTGGGACTCTGAACCTGGTTATTTCACCCTTGACAGGATCCAGCTGCTCAGCTCCTCCAGGAATCCGTCTATGAACTCCTTTTTCAGCTGAGGGTACTCGTTGGGGTTGCCGGTCACTGCCTTCTGGAAGAGGTGGTTTGCGCCGGGCAAGGTCTTGACGGTGAAGTCGCTGTTCCCGGCACTCCGAAGTGCAGCTTTGAGGGGAGGTATATTGATTTCGGCGGGGACTTGAAGGTCCAGTTCGCCGAACAGCGCCAGGACCGGGCTGCGGACCTTGGCCAGGACGGCGGCGGGATCGAAGTCAATGAAGTGCTTGAACCAGGGGCTGCGGCTGAAGGCGAGCTGGCCGTTAACGGCGGTGTCGAGGTACTTTTCGACGTCGGCAATCTGGCTGGGGGCTTGCGGGGGCATGTTCTCCAGCCCCTTTCTGAGTGTTAGACGCAAACTCTGCTCGACTTCTTCCCAACCCTTCCCTGTCCGCACGGCCTGAAAGATCTCCAGTTGGGTCTGCCTGTTGACTGCGATCATCTCCTCGCTGGCGCCGTTGGCGCGGACGATGCGCTCTCCCTGGGCCAACAGGATCTGGTCGCCGGGCAGGGCAGTCCCGGCCAGCAGCACCAGGAAGGCGATTTCGGAAGCTCCCGAAGCCGCCAAAGGCGCCACGATTCCGCCTTCGCTGTGGCCGATCAAGCCGATGGCCGAGCTGTCGATGTCGTTGCGACCGGCCAGCAAGCGGACGGCGGCTTGCACGTCGGCTGCGAAATCAGCCGAAGTTGATTGCTGGGTGTTGCCGGACGATCCCCCCACACCCCGGTCGTCATAGCGCAGCACTGCGACGCCCTGGGCGCTGAGGTGCTCGGCAATATGCCGGAAGGGCCGGAATCCGAAGATCTCTTCATCGCGGTTTTGGGGTCCGCTGCCCGTGATCATGACGGCGGCCGGGTGGGGGCCGGAAGCCAGGGGAAGGGTCAGGGTTCCGGCCAGGGTGATTTCGCCGTTCTCAAAGGTGACCTCTTCTTCCAGGAAGGGTTTGGGCGCTTGGTCCTCTGCCGGTTCGTCCTTTTCGGACTCAGCCTTTGGGCGGGTTAGGGAAAACTCTCCGGAAGCGCCTCCTTGAGTGAAGCGCCCTTGGATCGAACCCTCCTTCAGGCGGCCCTCCCAGACTGCCAGTCCCGGGCCGGCATTGAGTTCAAAATGGACTTGGCCCTCCTCAAAGCGGACTTGGGTCAGCGGGATGCCCTTGGCGCCTTGAATGTCGATGTGGGCCACCACTGCGCCCTCGGATCCCTGGGAAAACTCGACGGCCATGGGCAGGTTCAGGCCGAGGATCTCGGTGGTGCCTTCCCAGCGCCCCATCAGGTCAGCGGCGGCCTGGTCCTGAAAAGCCGCAGTCGGCATCCAGCCCATAGCCAGGGTCAGCAAAGCGATTCTTGCGGTTCCCTTCATTTTTTCACTCCTCTTCTTCCAGTGCCTCGACAACCACGGCGTTTCCGAATACCAGGATCTCGGCCGCCGAACCCATCAGGTAGGAAGTGGCGAAGCGCACGTCGGTGATGGCATTGGCACCCAATCTCTGGGCTTCGACCACCATTCGGTCGACCGACTGTTCGCGCGACTCGGCCATCATCTTGGTGTACTCCTCGATCTCCCCGCCCACGGCGGCCTTCAGGAAAGCCAGAATGTCCTTCCCCAGATGACGGGCGCGGATGGTGTTGCCCCGCACCAATCCCAGGGTGCGGACGACACGGAATCCGGTGATGGTTGCGGCAGGTGTGACGATCATCGTTCAATCTCCTTGTATGGATCGCGTCGGCGCGTAAAGAGCTTTTCGCGGATCACTGAAAGGGCCAGGATGATTGCGCCCAGCCCCATGGCGAACAGTGCCGCCTTGAGGAAGGAGGGCATCTGGGTGTCGGCCAGCAGGCCATCGACCGCTTGCCACAGTCCATAGCCGCACAGCACGATTAGCCCGACTGAAAAGAGGATCCATCCAATGCCTCGTTCGACTCGGTTGTAGACAGTCTGCCAGTAGTCTTGCCAGACTTCCGGCGGGGGTTTGCGGGCTTCAAACATTTTCATCATCTCCTTGGTGCGGCTCAGCCGTTCCCATTCGGACTGCAGTTCGGGGTCGGCCTGCAGGATCCGGTCCAGCTGGGAGCGCTCCCTTTGTGCCAATTCGCCGTCAAGGGCGGCCATCATCCAGTGCCGGACCTGTTCCCGGTTCTTTTGAGCATGGCTGTTCATGGCTGCTCCTCCAGGGCGTGGGCCAGGCGCTTGCGGGCGCTGTAAAGCCGGGACATGACGGTTCCAAGGGGAATCCCCGCCAGTCGGGCGATTTCCCGGTAGCGCAGCCCTTCGAATTCCTTGAGCACAAAAACCTCGCGCTGACGGTCGGGCAAGGCCTGGATGGCGGCTTCCAATCGGCGTCGCAGATCCTCGATCTCGGCGCGTCGATCGGGGCGCAGGGCCGACTGCCTGTGGCGGGCATTGCTGCGCAGCCAGTCGGCGGCGCCTTCCAGCTTTCCGGAACGCCGCCTCCTGTCACGGACGAAGTTGAAGCACATGCGGCGCAGGATCTGGTAGTACCAGGGATAAAAGGGGCGCTGCGGGTCCAGCGTCCTTCGCGCCCGGAAGGCCCGTGCAAAGGCGTCCTGAGAGAGGTCCAGGGCATCTTCGTGCGAACCCACCAAGCTGAGTGCCGCACCATAGGCCCGCCGCATGTAAAGCTGGACCAATCCGCCGAAAGCCTCGCTGTCCCCTCGCCGGGCACGCAGCATGAGCAGGCCTTCCTCTCCGACCGGATTGCAGGTGTCAGCGCTCGCTTGCATCTCGTTTCTCCGATGACCGGCCCGCGTCTCACAAAGCAGACTTCACTAAGAATTACACCTATGCAAGGCGATTATTCGGATTCTCAGCAGGAGAAGTGCCGGCTGCCCGTTTCGGGAATCGATTCGTAGCCGAAAATCCCTTGCCCCCTTGCCTTTCTTCACTTTACGTTCTTTGCGACTCTGCATGAAACTTCCGGATCCGTGCCTGGAGCCAGAA
>JANQFM010000304.1 GCA_028277865.1 Acidobacteriota bacterium | reverse complement strand
GTCAGCCGCCTCGGGCGGCGCAGCCACCGGAGAGCGCCCCAAGAATCCTCTGGCGCCCTGGAAGGGTGCTGGGAACAGCGCCGCGGAAGCCCGATGCTGTCGAGCTAGTCCAGCGCCCCTGCCGGGGCGCGAAATGAGGGTGCGGCAGTTCCGGTGGCTTCGCCGCAGACGGCTTCACCACCGGCTAATATCCGTGGCCCCCTCCGGGGCCGGTATAGGGAGGCCGATCGCTTCTTGACAGTTTGGTGAACTTCTTGCAGGCCTAGCGAGATGAGACACCGAGGCACGGGCAGCGGGGAGGTTCTTCCTAGGTTTTTCTTTGTGCACTTTGTGACTCCGCGGCAAAACCAGGCTCTATTCGCAGCGCAGAGCCGTCAGCGGATCGATCCTGGTGGCCCGCAAAGCCGGGAGCAGACAGGCTGCCGCCGCCACCAGGGCCAGCGAAAGGGAGACCGTCAGGAAGGTGCCGCCGTCGGTGGGGCTGACCCCAAAAAGAAGGCTGGCCAGCAAGCGGTTGACACCCAAGGACGCCAGCAACCCCGACAGCAGACCGCAGGCTGTCCAAAAAAGCCCCTGGCGAACGATGAGCAGCAATACGTCGCTGCGCCGGGCGCCCAAGGCCATGCGGACTCCCATTTCGGCGCTTCTTCGGCTGACGTTGAACGACAGCACGCCGTAGATACCCACCACCGCCAGCAGCAGGGCCAACAAGGAGAACCCGGCGGCCAGGGCCATGATGAAGCGTGGCGGCGCCAGGTTGGAGTCCAACAGATCCTCCATGCGGGCGATGCTGGAGAGGGGCAGTTCAGCATCCAGGGCCCTCACTTCTGCGCGCAGCATGGCGGATATCGAATCCAGGTCATTGCGCGAACGCAGCACCAGGTTCATGAAGGAGCTGGAAAACTGTGCGTAGCAAATATAAAGCTCAGGGCGGGGGGCGCGTTCCAGGCCATTGTGGCGGACGCCGGGCACCACGCCTACGATGGTGGCCATCCTCTGGCCGCCCAGGCGTATCCTCTGGCCGATGACTTCCTGTCCAGGCCAGTAGCGTTGGGCTGTCACCTGGCTGACAATGGCTGCAATGGGCGCCTGGGAATGGTCCTGAGAAGTGAACTCCCGGCCCTGCAGGATGGGGATGCGCATGGTTTCGAAATAGCCGGGCGTGACGCGGCGAAACCAGGCGATGGGCTGGTCCTGGGGCCGGGTGGGCGCCGGACGGCCCTCGATCAGGAAAGCGGTGTCGGAATCGCTTCCGCCCAAGGGCAATACCGAAACGGCTGCCGCGGAGTCGATTCCTGGGCGACTGCTCAGGCTTTGGATGAACTCTTGGAAAAACTGTACGCGCTGGGCCGGTTTCGCATAGCGGTCGGAAGGCAAAGAGAAGGCTGAGGAATAGAGGTTCGAAGGCTGGAATCCCAGATCGGTTTGCAGCAATCGGTTGAAGCTGCGGATGAGCAGGCCGGACCCGATCAGCAGCAGCAAAGCCAAAGCCACTTCCGAAACCACCAACAAACCCCTCAAGCGGCTCCTGCCTCCCAGCGATTGCGATTGGCGCCCTCCATCGTGCAGGAAGCGATTGACGTCCCGTCGCGAGGTCTGCAGCGCGGGGATGATCCCGAAAATCAATCCGGTAGCCAGCGATGCCGCCAAGGTGAAGAGGAGCACTTGCCCGTCCAAGGCAACTTCAGCGATGCGGGGAGTGTTGGCGGGCGCCAGCGTCACCAGAGCCTGCAGTCCCCAGTAGCCGGCCAGCAGTCCCAGGAGTCCTCCCGCCAGGGCCATCAAGACGGATTCGGTCAGCATCTGGCGGACCAGCCGACGACGGCCTGCTCCCAATGCTGCCCGGATGGCGATCTCCCTGCGACGCAAGGCGGCGCGTCCCAGCATCAGGTTGGCGATATTGGCGCATCCGATCAGCAGCACCAGGGCCACGGCGCCCATCAACGCCCAGAGCGCCGCTCGGGCCGGCTGAACCATCAGGTCGTGAAGCGGGATCAGCCGGATGCGGGTTCCCCGGTTTTCAGGGAACTCCCGACCGATGCGGTCCATGAAGGTGTTCATTTCAGCCACAGCCCTTTGCAGGGTGACGCCTTCCTTCAAGCGCCCGATCCCGCGCAGGAAGAAGTTCTGGCGGGAGGCGGAAGTGGCGTTGAAGCGCAAGGGCGTCCAGAGGTCGATGGCAGGCATTTGGGTATGGCGAAAACCGCTTGGGGCAATTCCGATCACCAGGTAGGGATTGCCGCTGAGCTGAACCGCAGTGCCCACCACCGTCGGTTCGCCCCCGAAACGCCTCTGCCACAGGTCGTGGGACAGGATGACGACTCGGGCCGCGCCCGGCTGATCGTCTTGGGGGCTGAAGTCGCGTCCCACAGATGGGTCCACGGCGAAGGTCGCCAGGTAATCGTAGGAAACGACTCCCATGTTGAGCTGCTCGGGCTCGCCGCCCTGAGTCAGGTTGACCAGGTTCAACCTGAAGGCGGACAGGGTTTCGAAGACCGTGTTTTCCTCTTTCCAGATAAAGAAGTTGGGAACCTCGATGAACTCTTGCTCAGGCCCGCCCTGGGCTGAAAAATCCTCCCAGATGGTCACGATCCGCTGAGGGTCGGGGAAAGGCAACGGGCTGAGCAAGATGCCGTTGATCAAGCTGAAGATGGCCGTATTGGCCCCGATCCCCAGAGCCAGGGTCAAAACCACCACCAGGGTCAAGAGAGGACGGTTCAAAAAACCGCGCACAGCATAGCGGATGTCCTGCCAGACGGATTCCATCAGTTGCCTTCCTTGGTTGGATCTTCGGGGAGGGGAGATGATCGGAGAGGTGCGAAGGCGCGCAGCCCATTCCCGGGCTGCCGCGGCAGTCAGCCCGCCCAGTTCGCGCACCCACAAAAGCAGCCGTGCGCCCTTGCGGCCCCGCTGCAGGTCTCGGAACACCTGCAGCATCGGCTGGCCGAATTCGCGCCGGAAAGACGGCGGGCAAAGCCACAGCAATGCGCCGTAAAGACGTTCTCCGAGCGCATTCCAAAATCTCTCTGAGCGGGACCGGTTCACTTGGACTCGCCTCGGGATTGCAGGATGGAGGGAAGTTGAGCGAGGAGATTCTTCTCTCCGGCCAACTGCACCAACTGAGCCAAGCGCCGGGCTTCAGCCTCCGCCACTTGCAGCCCGAAGCCGGTGATGCGGTAGTAGCGCCGACGCTCATCGTCGGCTTCAGGGGCGGGGCGCTCTTCGCACTCCTCAATAAGACGGGAAGAGAGCAGCCGTTTGATGGCCGCGTAAAGCGTCCCGGAGCCGAGGCGGACTTGGCCGTCGGTGCGGCGTTCCACCTCGCGGATGATGGCGTAGCCGTGCTTCTCGCCGTCGGCCAGAGCCATCAGGATGTGGAAGACAGGAGGCGTTAAAGGGATCAATTCCTGAAGGCGTTCCGCATCGGATTTCAAGTCCGCTCCTTGCACATCGTATCTGTCGACCCACACTATAGCGTATCTCGACATAGAGGCGCAAGGTCTTCTTGGGTGGAAACAAGATTCCGGCCCCTCACTATTGGGGGTTTCAGGGAGGCCGCTTGAGCGGCGTTCCCCGAAGGGCTTCAACCCTGAGGGGATTTAGGCCAGTCCTTTAGGGCTGGTAAAGAAGCGGTCGGTT